>NZ_VRUZ01000056.1:0-26996 GCF_008039485.1 Methylobacterium sp. WL69
TCGGACGCCTCAAGCAGTATCGCCGCATCGCCACCCGCTACGAGAAGCGGGCGGCCAACGACCTCGCCATGGTCACACTCGGCATGACCATGCTCTGGCTCACATGACCTCGCAGAGACGACCTAGTAGTCCGGACCAAGCCAAGATTTCGGATCATGCCAATCGAGATAGAGTAGCCAAGTGAGCCCCCCCGCGGTGGCGAGCTTCGTGAGTTGACCAAAGGCTCGACCAGAGAATGCGCCCCGCGGCGGTCGGTGGTAACCCAGCGACGCGTGCGACGGACGTGGTTGATCGAAGTCTCGCCATGCGCCATCAGTCTCTGCGCTCTTGTGACGGACGTCGTTTCATGCCGGATCAAGGGCGAGGACCGGAGCGGCTGGATGCCCGAGAGGGTGGGGGAGGTGCGTGTCGGCGTGACGGTGCAGTGAACAACAACGTCGAGCTAATGGACAAGGCACTTCGGCACGGGCGGGGGCCGTGCCAGGGTTCGGGACCCATTCCGAGTGACGCGTTACACGCCGTGCTTCTGCGCCGGTGAAGGAGCGCAACCTGACGGGATAGAGTTGAGCACCGACGCCGTTCAGATAGAGATGACCGATTGTGTACAAGAAGCCTGAGGGCGACACTCGAAGTGGTTATCGCGTGTCAGACTTGAGCCGACAGCGTGCGACGACGCATAAATCGACGCTTTCCTTGCCGCCGTGACGCTCTCTGGCGCTAATTGCGTCTTGCGCTTAGGAAGGGCGCTATTTCCTGCACCGGCCGTCATCGAGAATGCGGCCACTGCGCTTCTGAATTCAGCCATCAATGCATCGAAGTAGTTTATCGACGGGTTGGCCGATTGTGAGAACTTTAACCGGAGTGTCACTGTGGTATTTACTTCTTACGCGCAAAATTTCGAAGATGTAATGCTATGGCGTGCATTTAAAGGGAAGCCTAAAGGGTTCTATATCGATGTCGGAGCAAATCATCCGGAGATCGACTCGGTTACCAAATCTTTCTATGATAGGGGATGGAACGGTATCAACATTGAACCGGTAGAAAATGAATTTAATCTTCTCCTAAGTACTAGGAGCAGGGATACAAACTTAAACGTGGCAATCGGAAGTGTGCCGGGCAGCATGCCGCTTTACACTTTTCCAGGCACGGGTTTATCGACCCTTGATTCGGACAATGCCCGAACAAATGCGTCGGCGGGTCACGACATGCTTGAGCGTGAAATCTCGATCGTCACGCTTGCAAACATATGCGAGACATATGTGACGGGACCTGTTGATTTTCTAAAGGTCGATGTCGAGGGATGGGAACGAGATGTCTTGCTCGGCGCAGATTTTCGTTCGTTTCGCCCAAACATCATAATCGTTGAGTCAACGTTGCCTAACTCACAACAATCGAACCACGATACTTGGGAATCAGTACTCCTTGATGCAAATTATTCCTTTATTTGGTTCGATGGGCTGAATCGATTCTACACAGCGAATGAACATCTTGACGAGATCGCGCCGCTTTTCAAAACTCCCCCAAACATATTTGACGGTTTTATTAGCCGTCGTTTTTCCGAAACGAGCAGGTCCGAAGAAAAGTGGCTTCGTGCCGAATGGCGCGCCGCCCTCGATCAAAACGAAGCCATCAAGGTCGAGCGCGATGGCCTGTTAGCAAAGCAAGATTGGCTTCAAGCGGAGTGGGATGGGGCTCTCGCTCAAAGAGATGCGGTGCGCTTCGAACGCGATGCCGTAACAACGGATCGGGATTGGCTCCGATCCGAATGGAAAGCTTCGACTGCTCAATGTGATGCCATGCGCCTCGAACGCGATACGGTGACGGCAAATCGAGATTGGCTACGTTCCGAATGGGAGGCGACGCTTGCTCAAATGGACGCGGTCCATTTCGAACGCGACGCCCTGATTGCTGAGCGGGATTGGCTACGTTCCGAGTGGGACGCGGCTCGTGTCCAGAACGACACCATTCACACCGAATGCTCTGCGCTTACAATCGAGCTGACTGCACTTCGTGTCGAACTTAAGGCCGCCCTTGCTCAGAACAAGACATTCGAGGCTGAGCGCGATGCTGCTACAGTGGAGCGAGACCAGATTGCAAACATCTTCTCCATCTATCGACGCCGCGTCGAGGCTGATTACGAGAAAATTAGGCAATCAATAGGATGGAAAATCGCTTGGCCGCTGCGTTTCTTGCGCATCGATCCTCCTCTTGAACTGCCGGTCGTGCCGCATGAGGAGGTCGTCTCGAGTTTTTAGCGATGATTGAGCAGTATTATAACTGGATTCTCGTGAGTATTGACTGCATAAGTTGCGGACAGGGCACGCTTGGCCGCGCAGAGCTATCTAGGACCGCATGAGTGCTTGAGGGACCGTTGCTGGCTTTGACGACATAGGCGACGCGTGGGCCAGATGCGCAAGACAGGTCTGATGCGCGGCCGCGTAGACCTGCTGCGCGATGTGGCGATCCGAGATCCTCACCGCAGGTCGCTGGCCGTCCCTCATCTCGCGCACCACGACAGCGCCCCGCGTCGGAAAGGCCGTATGCACCCCGCCTCAACCGGGCGGAACCCCCAGTGATTGCCGTTGATGCCCTCGATTCGCACGCCGGTCTCATCCGAAGCGACGAGATCGCCACGGAGCAGGGGTGAGATCGCGCTCTGCGAATTCGATCGCCTGAGGGCGGAGGGGCTACGCTTCGGCACGGTACTGGCGGATGCGGGCTACGGCGTCAGCGCCGCCTTCCGTCACGACCTGGATGCTCGGAGCCTGCGCTGGGCGGTGGGCATTATGGAGAACCAGAAGGTCTACGCGGCCCGCGTGCAGCTCGTGCCGCCGACCGGTCGCGCCCGCAAGCCCGTGCCGGACCGGGAGCAGCGGGAGGCCGAGGTGGTACTGGCCGATCTGACTTGGCGGCGCGTGACGTGGCGCCATGGCACCAAGGGCAAGCTCTCGGCCCGGTTCGCCGCCATCCGGGTTCGGGTCGGCGACGGTCCGGTCTGGGGCAACAACCGGCATCTGCCGGGTGCGGACGTCTGGCTCGTGGGCGAGTGGCGCTCATGGGACGGGCGCAAATACTGCCTGTCGAACCTCCCGCCCGACACGTCACGACGCGCGCTGTCCGGCACGATCAAGGGGCGCTTGGTCTGCGAGCAGGCCCACCAGCAGCTCAAGGAATAACTCGGCCACGATCACTTCGAGGGACGGTCCTGGATCGGGCTGCATCGACACGCGCTGATGACGTGCATTGCCCGCGCCTACCTACAGCACCTCCGCCTCGCCGAACATCGTCGGACTGGGCGGGGAAAATGACCCCCCGCCTTGCGGGACCACCGCCGTCACCAAGCCTGCCCGCCGTGCGGCAGGCCATCGGACGCCTGTTCGCCAAGCTCGTCCCCCCCCGGACCGTGCCCCCACTGCCGAAGACGCTTCCAGCTGCCCGCTGACATCAGAGTGCCCAGGTAGTGCTAGCGGAGGCCGTCGAGTCGCATCGGCCGTCGACTATCGCAGGGGCGCTGAACGGACCGAGCCGGATGTCGTACAGACCTGAATGGCCGTCTGATCCGCCTTCACCGTGATCTCACCAGGCGTGCAGGCCGCTGTCGCACTGCGCGTGACCACAGGAACGATGGGAGGCTGGTTGAACGGAGCGATTTGGTAAGCAGTCGCAAAGCCTTGTGCGAATTGCGGAGCAATAGCTGAAGGCGTGATCGCTCCACCGGATGCAATCTGGCGCACGCCAAAGCTACCCGCCACGTTGGTGCCAGTGAAGATGTTTGAACCAACTGCGATCGAACCGGTCTTGGTGGTATAGGAAATCAGCAGAAGACCAGCATCTCTCACGTTGGAGCAGGTGTTGCCCGACACGGCACCGATCTCGCTGTCGACGATAGAGATGCAGGTGTTTGCTCCGACAGAGGTATTGCCAGTGACGGCGAACCTGCCGCCGCCAAGCACGTTCACGGCAGGCTGCACCTTGCCTTGCTGATCTGTGTAGCCTGGCTGAACCGTGCCGGCGTTCTCGACGCTGATGGCCGCCGCTGTTCCGATAATGACGTTGCCGGAGATCGTGAAATCGTGGCTGACGTGAGTTGAGGCTTCGATGGCATAGCGGGCAACCCGAATGCCCTGACCGGTCTGGTGTCCCCGGTCGTTTGCTACGCCGTAGATTCGATTATTGTTGATCTGCCAGTTCGTGCATCGGTCCATGACGATGAGCGGCGCAGTGTTGCCCCTTCGCTGGACCACCTGATTGTCGTGAATGTTGAAGCTTGAACCGCCGACCGTGCAGACGGGGCCACTGCTATCGTCGTTGCCCTCGAAGTGGGACCCTCGCACCTCAACACGCCGTGTGGCGTTTGACCAAGCGATGCCGTCTCCGCTGTTGTCGATGAACCGGCTATTCTCGACCAACCAATCGGCGCCGCCGAACGCGACGATGCCTTGCGAGTATGCGAGCGCCTTACCCTTGGCATCCTTCCGGTAATCGCCAAAGTCCCTGAACGTACTGTTGCGGATCGTGACGCCGTTAGCGCCCAGGAAAGTCACGCGCGGACTGCCGGGGCAGGCCTCGGCACCGACTGACCCGCAAGGCTTCGTGGCTGTACCATTGCCCTTGAAAACGATCCCCTCAATGAGAAGATCGCTGACATTCTCGAACGAGATCGCAGACTTGAGGGTGCCCACCATGGTCATGTTCGGATCGAAAGTGACGATCGTGCCGCCGCGCGAAACCCAGCGCGTGCGCGAGGGAGGGAGAAGCCCTGTCTTGAGGAGGCAGGTGCCGGAAGGGAATACGACGTCGCGACCACCGAGACCCACGGCGACATTGGTGGCCGCCAGGATGGCAGGGGCGTCGTTCGCGACACCGTCACACGTCACACCGTAATCGACCGCCTGGACCTGACTGTCCGTCCAACGGGTGCGATTGAGACGTTTCACGCTGCCGCCTTCGGCGATCGCGGAAAGGTCGGAGCCGTCGCCCGTCGCGCCGAGCCTCTGCATGATCACGTCGACGTTGGGCGCTTGACGGTCCCGCAACGAATCGGGACCCGTCCGACCCGAATCGAAAGCGAGCGCCGCCGAGGTGATGAGAAGGGCGCTGGCAACTGACAGCCCATGGCCGGGATGGCGCATCGGAGTATCCTTGAGGGTAAGAGGTGTCGGCGACGATGCCGGTGTTCGGGCACGCCATGCCGGGACCGGCGGGCGGCGACCTCGGCAGGAGGGCCGCGAGGACGTCGGGCTGGTGGAACACGTCGGCTGTCTGTCGCAGGGTGTTGTGAGGCAGTGTCGTGCGTTCAGGAGCAAAAAGGCTCTGGTCCGAGTGCGGCTTGAGGTTAGGCAGACCAAGCATGGTAGCGCAACCGGCGGTCCGCGAGGGTCTGGGGCGTAATGCGTTCGCGCAAGGCAGATTCCCTGCGCCAGAGATGGGCCTCGGCGGGGGACGGTGACTCGGGCTCTCGTGAGCCCGCGAAGGGTTGTCGTGCCCGAGGATAGCCGCGGCACGGGCGTCCTGCCCGGCAGGCAGGTCAGCATGTTCAAGCAGGATGCGGGTTCTTGAGCGTCCGGTGCCGGCGCCCGATCTTGCCCTGGCTCTCGCAAAGGGGCGGGCGCACCGGATGTAGGTCATGCCCCGGCTTCCGGGCCGGGCGGCGAGATCGCCTCCGACGCCCTTAGCCCCGCCGGTAGGAGATCGATAACTGGAAAACCCATCACCCTGAACGCCACTTGCGTCAGGCTTGCCCGAACGGCCCGCGTCGTCACAAACGACCGGACCAACTCGGTTCTTGCCCCACGTCACATTCGCCTGCGCGCGCATCTGGCGGTCGGGAGCTTGCTGATCGGCGAACCGCGGCGAGAACGACGTGTCGATCGGTCCACGCATCCTGAAATGCCCGAGGACCAAGGCGCCTCAGCGCAGCCACACCGATCCTGACAGGGGCCGGAATGCGAGGAAAGAGGATCGGCCCAAGGGACCTGAGGCTCACCTTGCAGGCCCTGACGGTTTCGGGCATATGAACGCGCGGCAGCGCACAAAAAGCGACTAAACCCTTTTAGTCGCTTGAACAACGGCGTCGCTTTGCAAGCAAATCTGGTCGCAGGATGAGACGCTCATACCGTGATGTGCAAGCCGCTCAATGCTGCCATCACGCGCGCAGAGCTTGCAGCACTCTATGCTCATGGAGACAGAAAGCGAGCCGCTCTGTCATAGTACATTTAATAGCATGCACGGTCTTGAGCGGTGGAGCTTGACATTGATGTTGCGCAAAATATTTTCATCAAAAAGGCCGAAGCAAGTCATAGCCACCGAGGATTGGGGTTTTGACCAATCCTATTATCTCAGAAATAATCCTGATGTAACGATCAGTGGCGATGACCCGTGTCAGCACTACATGAATTATGGGTGGCGGGAGTTAAGAGATCCGTCAGATTATTTTAGCACGACAGGGTATCTCCAGGCGAACCCGGACGTGGCCACCGCGCAGATCAATCCCCTCCAGCATTTTCGAGAGTACGGCCTCGCGGAGGGCCGAACAGGGTGGCAAAAGAGACGCCCGGAAGATTGGAGCACCCTGGCGGCGACGGAACTGCATGCCCTTCAAAAGCAAGTCACGGAACTTCGCCACTTGCTCAGCACCCCGCGAAACGACGACATGGGTCCAGCAGCGCCTGCAGCAAGAAGACTGACCCACATGACACCACGCGCGGCCAAAATCTTCAATCAGTTCTCGAAGATTGCTCCAAGCACCTCGTTAGGTTGACGACATGCGTATTCTGATCGATTTGCAGGCGGCCCAGACGGAGGCGAGTGGGCGCCGAGGGGTCGGACGCTACTCGGTTTCCCTCGCCAAGGCGATGGCGCAGCGCTCGAACGATCACGAGATCTGGCTCGCCTTAAGCGAGCGGTATCCCGCCGCCGCGGATGACATTCGCGCTGAGTTTCGCGATCTCATTCCTTCCTCTCGCATCCGCACGTTCGACGTTCCTCAACACGCGTCTCACGCATCAGAGGAGAATCGATGGCGTCGGCGAACCGGTGAGCTTCTGCGCGAGTCCTTCCTCGCCGACCTCAAGCCCGATTTCGTCTCCGTGAGCAGCTTGTTCGAGGGCTTGGTCGAGGACGCCGTCACATCCATCAATCGGTTGTCTCATCCTTACCCCACAGGGGTTATCCTCTACGACCTCATCCCACTCCTGATGCCTGAGGCATACCTCGGCACTCAGCCGGTGAAACGATGGTACTTTGACAAGCTCCAGTCGCTCAAGCGTGCTGACGTCTTGTTTGCGATTTCGGAATCAAGTCGACGGGATGCGATCGATCAGCTCTCGTTGCCATCGCGGCGTGTAGTGAATATTTCCTGCGCCGTGGACACTGCTTTCCGAGTTCGTGACGTTAGCCCTGCCTTGGCGAAGAACCTAAAAGGCCGATACGGTATCCGCGACCAATTCGTGATGTATACAGGCGGAATTGATTACAGAAAAAACATAGAAGGCCTCATCAAGGCATGGGCCATTTTAGATCGTGATCTCAGATCGAAGTACCAGCTGGCCATCGTCTGTTCGATCCACAAGCCGGACCGCGTCCGGCTGAGTGAGCTTGCCTCCGAGCACGGACTGGCGGACGATGAGGTGATCTTCACAGGCTACATCAGTGAAGAGGAACTGGTGAGTTTCTACAACCTGTGTACCCTCTTCGTGTTCCCGTCCCTGTACGAAGGCTTCGGCCTGCCCGTTCTTGAGGCCATGGCATGCGGCGCTCCGACGATCGGCGCAAACAATAGCAGCATCGTCGAAGTCTTGAACCGCAAGGACGCCATGTTCGATGGCCGGAACATCGATGCGATCGCGGGGAAAATCACCGCGTCTTTGCGCGACCCTGGCTTCCGTGACGCCCTGAGAACCCATGGGCTGCAGCAGTCACAAAAGTTCTCGTGGCAGGCCAGCGCTGACCTCGCGCTGGACGCCATACAGAGCAACGTTGAGGACAATCGATCGCGGGGTGAAACCATTGCCGTGACGGGCGCCCGCAAACCCCTTTTGGCATTTGTCTCGCCACTTCCGCCGCTAGAAACAGGCATTGCCGATTACAGTGCGGAACTTTTACAGGAGCTCGCGCGAGACTATGACATTGAGTTGGTGACCGACCAAGCCGAGATTTCGGATCCCTGGGTCAGTGCCAATTTCTCCTGCATCTCCCTCGATGAGTTCAAAACGTCCGCACTCAGGTTCGATCGCATTCTCTACCAGTTTGGTAACTCAGATTTCCATTCGCATATGTTCGCCTTGCTGCACGAGCATCCTGGCGTCGTTGTCCTTCATGATCTCTTCCTCAGCGGCGTGCAGGCGTGGAGAGAGCACCACCATAAGAAGACGAGACATTTTTCGAGGGCTTTAGCCCTCAGCCATGGCTATCGCGCTTTGATCGATCACATCGAGGCCGAGTCCGACGAGGCGATCTGGAAATACCCCGTCAACCAAGAGGTGATCGAGGCCGCTAAAGGCATCATCGTACACTCGCACTTCAGCTATCAGCATCTCGTGCGATCTCACCTCAGTGAGGATGCCTTAGCGTACATCCCCCTCCTGCACGCGGTCGCTCATCCGGACCGCGCCGTCGCACGTCGCCACATCGGCATGACCGAGGGGCAGATGCTGATCTGTACGTTTGGCAGTGTCGGTCAAAATAAAAACAGCCTCCTACTCCTCCAGGGTTTTCGCGAATACCTCGGGTCAAGTTCGCTTAGCATTAAACTGGTTTTCGTCGGCGGCGCTGGAGGCGGTCGTTTCGGGGCTGAGTTTCAAGAATTCATCATCCAGAACAATCTTGACGCTCATGTTTCGGTGACCGGATATGTCGAACCGGAGGTCTACAAATCGTATTTGGCGGCCACGGATGTTGCGATCCAGCTTCGAGCCTTCACGCGCGGAGAGACATCGGCAGCAGCCCTCGATTGTTTAGCGCATGGACTTCCAACGATCGTCAACGCTCACGGCCCGATGGGCGAGCTGAATGACGATGCTGTCCTCAAGCTCACTGAGAATCCGACGCCTCTTGAGATAGCCTCTGCTCTGCGAGATCTCCTCGACAGTATGACCGAGCGTGAAAGGCTGTCGCGCAATGCCTTCGCGCTCGTCCGCGACGTGCACGCTCCCCACCGTGTCGGTGAGCTGTACTCACGGGCGATCGAGAGATTCCACCTCTTCAGTTCGGTCTCGCGTTACGAGACCGTTTTGGAAGTCATGAGGCACGATCGCAGTTTCCACTTGGCGAGTGCGATGGACATCGCTCAAGCCTGTAGCTGTCTGGATCGCAACCTTCCCGTGCGCAGGCAGAGCAAGCTGTACGTGGATGTCTCAGAGCTCGTGACGCGGGACTGGCAATCGGGCATTCAACGCGTCGTGAAGTCTATTCTCTTGGAAGTGCTTCACAATCCCCCGCCCGGCGTCCATGTTGAACCCGTCTACGGACAGGTTGACGAGGACGGTCCCGTTTACCGCTCAGCACGGCGCTTCACCTCGAACTTCCTCGGCCATCCCGACGACGAATGGGATGACGAAATCATCGAGCCGGCAAACGGTGACACCTTCCTTGGGCTCGATCTCGCTCCCATCCTTGTGCCCCGAATGGCCCTGAACGGTATGTACGCGAGGTGGCGAGCGCGTGGAACGCGCATTCACTTCGTTACATACGACCTGCTTCCCGTCCTTCGCCCGGAGTTCTTTGCACCTGGTGCGGCAGAGCAATTCGCCGATTGGCTGAACGCCGTTGCTCAATGTGCTGACGGGATCATGTGCATCTCGCAGTCGGTCGCGGAGGAGTTTAGGACTTATCTGCGCTCGACCTCCTGCCCTCAGACGCACAATCTACAGGTGGGCTGGTTCCATCTTGGAAGTGATATCGCTGTTGCGGACTCAGGGCGGAATGAACTGTTTCGCACTGAGCTTGCTCAATTTGGCCTGACGGACAAGCCATTCGTCATGATGGTGGGGACACTAGAGCCTCGCAAAGGTCACCGAGAGATCATCGATGCCTTTGACAGCCTTTGGGATCAGGGAAGGAACACAAGCCTCGTTATCGTCGGACGCAGAGGATGGTTGGCCGACGACCTGATCGCCAAGATCGAGGAACATAACTTGTTAGGCAAGCAGCTGTTCTGGTTTTCGGACGTCGATGATGTTAGCCTCGAGCACTTTTACCATCAAGCGGACGGTCTGATCGCGGCCTCTTATGCGGAGGGATACGGCTTGCCGTTGATCGAGGCCGCCAAGCGCGCGCTTCCGATTTTAGCGCGGGATATTCCGGTGTTCCGGGAAGTGGCCGGGCCGTACGCGACCTATTTCGGGGAGTTAGGCCAGTGTCTTCGCCAAGAAATTGGGACATGGCTTGACGCACTAGAGGCCAACGTTGCCGTACGCCCAGATGGTATGCCGATCCTCACTTGGGCTGGCAGCGCCAAGAATTTGATCTCATTGGTTCTTGACACAAACCCTAATCTATAAATAGCTATTTTAAGGTTGACTGCTTATTGTCATAGGTCAATTCGGTCCTGGGTAACTGTTTCGCTGGCAGCGGTATCCATGAAGATACATCTGTTTACCCGATCGCGCTGAGAGCCGGAGACGGAACGGGCTGGCCCCGTGGCGGCTCACGGGGGCACAGGCCAGCACCGATGGGGCGAGAGGAAGACCGGTGTCATGGAGAATGATCTCAGCGGCAGTCGGCGTCTCAAGGTCGACCGGGACGTCGATGCCGCGGCACTGCGTGGGGTGCTCAATGCCCTGGAGGGCCGATGATCCCGCTACTGGCCAACGTTCGGGTCTGGCTGACCACCGACCACCAAGGGCTTTTCCAGCGTAAGCGTGGCCGATTGGCCGCCTTTCTCCTGCAGCGATTGTGAGACCATCGCGCAGACACCGGCCCCCTCCCATCCGATCCCACGGGGTCGGGCCGGGCCGAACCTCCTGGCCGAGGTGATGATGGCCAAGTTCGACCTGCATCTGCCGCGACATCGGAAGACGCCAGCGCTTCGCCCATGAAGGCGTGCCGAACGACGTCTCGACCCCTGGCCAGCTGGGTCGAGGCCGTCACCACTGCCCTGTCGCCCCTGGTCTTCCGGATCGAGGCCCATGTCCGGGGAGCCGACCGCCTCTATCTCGACGACACGCCGGTGCCGATCCTGGGCAAGGGGATGACTGGTACGGGCCGGCTCTGGACGGTGGTGCGCGACGACCGCCCCTTCGGCGGCCCCGAGCCGCCGGCCGCGGCCTACTTCTACTCCCCCGACCACTCCGGCGCGCATGCCGAGACCTGGCTCGGCGACTTCCACGGCATCGTGCAGGCGGACGCCTTCTCGGGGTTCGGCCGGCTGTACGAACCCGGCCGCAAGCCGGGCCCAATCGGCGAGGCGGCCTGCTGGACCCATGCCCGACGCAAGTTCTTCGGGCTGGCCGATCTAAGGAAGGCTCCGACCGCCAGCGAGGTGGCGACTCTGATCGATGAGATCTTCACCATCGAGCGCGCTGCCAACGGTCTTGCCCCCGATGAACGCTGCGCGCACCAAAGCATTCGCTCGGCCGCCCTCGTCACCGACCTGGAGGCGTGGCTGCGGGAGAACCGTGCCAAGCTCTCGGCCAAGGCTCCCACAGCAGCGGCGATCGATTACTTGCTCAAGCGCTGGACCGCCTTCACCCGGTTCCTTGACGACGGACGCATCTGCCTGTCGAACATTGCCGCCGAACGCTCTATCCGTCCCATCGCGGTGGGCCGCCGCAACTGGACCTTCGCCGGATCGGACACGGGCGGCCATCGCGCCGCCGCCCTCTACACCCTGATCGAGACCGCCAAGCTCAACCGCATCGACCCGCAGGCGCGGCTCGCCGACGTCCTCGCGCGGCTGCCCGACCACCCCGCCCGGCGCATCGACGATCTTGCTGCCGCGGAACTGGACCTCGTCTCGGCTCCATCGGATCGCCGCCTGACACCCCGCTGGGACCACAAACGCGGCCTTCACCGAAGGCGTACGGTAGGTCGAGGCCGGCTGCACGCATGATCAGGTCAAGGCTTTGCTGAGCAATCCCCGCTTCGACGGACAGGAGAGCGATGGGTGCGAGCGCTCGCACCCATGCACCGGCGCCTACCCTAAGGAAACAGGCGTTTCCGGTTCGACCGGCGTCACACGCGGGTTTCGCCAGCCCTGCAGGCCATCGACGCGCAGGAAGGGGGGCGGCAGCTGAAGGTCGAGGATGGCGGGGCGGTCCATTTCCAGGACCCAGCCAGCGCCGAGCATGTCATTGAAGAGGCGGCCTTCGATCTGCCGCGAATGAGTGCCGATCACGAGGTAGCCGACTCGCTCGGTCAGGATCGGCAAGCAGGCCGCGACCAGGTCCGCCTCGCCGCCCTGGATATCGATGTGAATCAGGTCGATCCGCCGGCGATCACCGATCGCGGCGGAGAGCGCGATCATCGGGAGGGCATCATAATGCCCCGTCGCGAGCAGACGACCTTGTTCCTCTTCGCTCGCACCAAAAACGGGCGCCGAGGCCCAAGTCCCGCCCGGCGCATCCTGGCGCGGAAACAGCGCCACGCCGCCATCGGCCGCTGCGATTCCGTGATGAAGCGTCAGTTCGGTGGTGGCGATGGCGTTCGTCGTTGCCGACTGCCGGGCGAAGGCGAGATGGCCCTCGTCGCCCTCGACCCCGATCAGGTCGAGGGCCAAACCGCGACGGCGGGCGGCCGCTGCCGTCTGGTTGATCCAGCAGCCCCACCCGCAGCCAAGCTCGATCATCGCAAAGGTTCCGCGAGCGAGCTCGACGGCGCGAAGTGCCGCCGCCCATTCCGCGATATCCGCGTGCCAGTTCGCCGGGATCGGGATCCCCTCGACGGTGCCCGCCATCGCCGGCAGGATCGACGGCACGAAGACCGGGTCGATCCGCACGCCGAGGAAGTTGGTCACCAGCCCCGGCGACGGGCGCAGATCGGGAACCGCGTGCCGCCGGATCAAGGCCTCCGCGTCGAAGGCGCTGAAGTAGTGATCGAACAGGCTGTCTCTGACCCGAGTGTGTGCGTCCAACACCGTCACCATTACATCGCTGATATCAGCGGCAGCCTCTACGACGATTGGGGGGACACGGCTAGTGGTTGAGGTCTGACGAAGGAGCCGGATGGGAATTCGGTTTGAGGCCCGTCCTGCGAGTCTTGTGGGATACGCAGTGGCATCTCGTTCACGCTTGCCACCTTCGATCGCCTCCGGCGCGAAGCCGTCTCGTGGTCAGCCCCATGACAGTGGTCCGCCCTTCGGGACCGCCACCACGACCGCGCACCCCTGATTCGCGGTCCGACAGGCGTGAGGAGCGTCGGAGAGATCGGCACGCGATGGTCGCCCGGGGAGGGCGAAAGCCGCCGCGCCTCACAGCCGTCCGATCGCCGCGTCTCACCGAGCCGATGCCGCCCGGAAACAAAGCGGAAAAGCGTTTAAAAGCCGGCAGTTAGGACCACAGTGTGTCTTTTGCACACCCTCGGAACATTTCGGCATCCACCCCCGAAATCCGCTGGACAGCCTCTGTAGAGTAAAATACAAACCCGATCGACCGCACTACTTCGGTCGGGAGCCGCCAGGGACTGAACGCTTCAGCGGGATCGCTGGCGACGCTTTCTCTGCACCGCAAGGGAACGAACATGGCCTTAACAGCTGCACAGCTCAATTCTATTTACGAGAACGTTCTGTTCCGTCCGGCCGAGCCGGCCGCCATTGCTTTCTACGCCAACCGCACCGACGTTTCCGACGCCCAGATCCGCCAGCAGATCGAGCTGTCCCAGGAAGCCGTTGTGTTCACCAACCCGGTGATCCGCCTGTTCGAGACCGCCTTCAACCGCCTGCCGACTCAGGCTGACCTGCGCTTCTACGGTCAGGAGCTCAAGGCCGGCCTCACCACCGAGCAGGTCGCTACCCAGCTGACCACCTCGGCCGAGTTCGCTGCTCGCGTCCCCGGTGGTCTGGTCACCGCTGACTTCGTGCAGACCGTCTATCAGGACCTGCTCAACCGCGCTGCCGGTGCCTCCGAGGTTGCCTACTACACCGCTCGCTCGGCTGCTCAGCTGGTGAACGGCGTGGCGAACTCCCCCGAGGCCACGCAGGCCCAGGCTGCCAACGTCATCACCTTCCTCGACTCCGCTGCCGTCGGTAACCCGAGCACGGGCGACCTCGACGTGCAGACCGGCCCGAGCGCTGGTGGCACGATCTTCAACCTGACGACCGGACTCGATTCCGGCGCTGCCTTCACGGGCACCGCTGGCTCCGACACGTTCAATGCTGCTGACGTGGGTGGCACTGCGACGTTCTCTGCCGGCGACAACCTCAACGGCGGCGCGGGCATCGACACGCTCAACATCGCTCAGGCTGCTGCTTTCACTGGCCTCCCGGCCGGCGCTTCGGTAACGGCCATTGAGAACGTGAACATCACGTCCGCTTTGGCGGTCACGATCGATACCACCACCAGCTTCGCTGGTTTGACGAACCTCACCACCAACTCGGTCGGCGCTGCGACTGTCACGGCCACGAACACCCAGGCTGTCAGCTCCATTGTCTCCGCACAGGCCGGTGGTGCGATTTCTGTGAACGGCGGAAGCAGCGTGACGGTGGCCTCGACCGGTCAGACGACTGGTACGATCACTGTCGGTAATACGGCTGCTCCGACTGGCGCAGTGAAGGTGACGGTTGCTGGTGCTGCTCTCGTCGACGGCGCTGGCGCAACCACGCAGACCCAGGGGGCGATTGCCGTCACCGGAGGCACAAACGTCAACATCAGCTCCACGGGCTCCGTTTCGGGCGGCTCGAACAACGCGGGCGATGTGCTCACGCTGGGCGCTGTGACTGTGACCGGCACTGCTGCCACGACGGCTGTCACTGTGGCGCAGACTGCTGCTCAGACTCGTGTTGCGACTGCAGCAGGAGTAACGGGTAGGGCTGCGATCGTTGACGGCACTGTCACCATCAATGATGCCAACAGTGCCTCGGCGACTGCCGCTGGTTCGATCGCTGCTGTCGCTCTCGGCGGCTTTGGTGCCGGCTCGACGATCAACTCCGGTGCCCTGAGCACTCTCAACCTGTCAGGTACGGGCGTTGATCTGACTGTCACGCAGGGCTCGCTGACGACCCCGACCATCACCACCCAGGCTCTGAACGTGAGCGGCCTCACCACCACGGGTGCCGTCACCCTCGGTGCGCCGATCACCACTCTTAACCTAACCTCGACGACCACGGCTTCAACGCTCGCCAACCTGACGGCTGCCGGTGTGACGACGCTGAACATCGCGGGCGATGCCAAGGTGGCTTTGACCACCGATACGTTCGCTGCTCTGACGAACGTTGTCGTGACGAACACTGCTGGCGCTACGCTTGGTACGGCTCTCGCAGCGGGTACGTCCTTCACCGGTGGTGCTGGTGCCGACGTAATCACGCTGTCGAACGCTTTCACCAAGGCCATCACCCTCGGCGCTGGTAACGACACGGTGACCTACGGTGGCGCTGCTGGTGTTGGCGGTTCGGTTGCCGCCGGTGACGGTGTTGACGCGATCGTCATGACCGCTGCGCAGGCTGCTGCCGCAAGTGCCGACGCCACCTTCAATACGAAGTTCTCGGGCTTCGAAGTGCTTGGTCTTACGACTAGCGTTCCTGCAGCCACGATCGATCTGGCAGGCATCAATGGTGTCAATCAGGTTGTTGCCTTCGGTCAGACGGATACCACGATCAACGGCTTCACGTCCGGTGGTACGCTGACCCTGACTGGCGCAAGCACCAGTGAGACCATCGGTGTCACGAATGCTGCGTTGGTGCTGACCGACTCGTTCAACATTGGTCTGAATAACTCGACTGCTGCGACCGTAGCCTTCGGTGCGGTTAATGTTGCCAACATCGAGAACATCAACATCAAGTTGACTGACACGGGCACGGCGGCGAACACGGCTGCAACGATTGACACTCTTACGCTTGTGGATGTTGCGGTTAAGTCGATTGTTGTCTCCGGCAACAATGGTCTGACGCTCACGAACGCCGGCAACGTCAACGTGACCTCGTTCGATGCGAGCGGTGTCGTCGGCAACGATGCGCTTGACACTGCTGCCAACCTTGCTGTGACCTACACCTCGGTTACGACCGGAACGGCAGCTGTCTCCATCACCGGTGGTGCTGGTGATGACGTCCTCTCCGGTAATGCTGCTACCACGGCGGTCAACACGATCACCGGCGGTCTTGGCGCCGATACCATCACCGGCGGTGGCGGTAACGACATCATCATCCTGACGGAAGCTACTGCCGCTAGGGATACGGTGGTATTCAGAGACTTCACCACTAATGGTGTTGATACGATCAGCAGCTTTACTGCTGGGACCGCTGCAACGGCCGATAATCTTAAGATTGTCACTGCTGCATCTACCGCAGGTGGAGCAACCTTCGGCGAATCTACCAACACGACGCTGACCATCGGTGCGCAGAACTTCGCTCTGACTGGTGCTTCCACGACGACGAACGCTGTCGTAGAGGTCAACGCAACGCTGTCGTCCTTCGGTAACCTCGGCGCTGCCAACGTCGTCGACGGCACCGAGCTTCTCAAGGCGCTCAGCAGCAATAACGTCGCCGCATCAGCAATCACTTCCAATACTGCTGGCGACAACTTCTACCTGGTGGCTTACCAGAATAACAATGCTTACGTGTATCAGGTTGCACAGGCGGGTGCTGCAGACACGAATGTGACTGCATCGGAGATTCACCTCGTTGGTATCACCACCGGTGTCGCTGCTGGCGCGTTCGTCGCCAACAACTTCACTGCCTGATCTACTCAGCGGTAATGTGGGAACGGGGCGCCTTCGGGCGCCCCGTTTCTTTTTGTGGTATCCGCTCTCACATCACAGTGCGCGAGGGCAGATCGTTCATTCAAGGAGAGCCGATGACCGCCTGGACCGAAGGCTATGTCGCCGACATCCCCTACGCGCTTGGGTTCTACCGAGAGACGGTTCCCGCTCACATTGCCTTCTCGGCACTCGCCGTCGGCAAGCATCCAGGCCTCAGCCTTCAGCCGAAGCGGGTGCTCGAACTCGGCATCGGGATGGGCCTCGGCTTCATCATCAATGCAGCCTCGAGCCCCGATACGGAGTTCGAGGGCGTCGACTTCAACCCGCTTCACATCGCCCATTCGCGCGGCCTCGCGGACGCTGCCGGCCTCACCAACGTTTCGCTGCGCGAGGCGAGCTTTCAGGATCTCGCGCGGGAGGCTCAGGAGGGTCAGCACGACACCGACATCATCGTGCTGCACGGCATCCTCACCTGGGTCTCGGCCGATGCGCAGGAGGCGATCGTGGAGGTCGCACGCAAGCGCCTGAAACCGGGTGGCATCCTCTACGTATCCTACAATTGCATGCCTGGCTGGGCCCCCGTCCTCCCGCTCCAGCGTCTGATGCGAGAGAATGCCAAGCGGGTGGCCGGCCGCTCGGACGTGCAGACCGGCTCAGGCATGGAGCTTGTCCAGGCCCTCATTACCGAGGGGGCGAAGTACTTCACGGCGACGCCGAGCTTGGCGGTTCGCGTGGAGGGCATGCTCAAGCACGAGCGGAATTACCTCGCCCACGAGTACCTGAACGCCAACTGGTTTATCTTCCACTTCGCCGACGTCGCCGCGATGTTCGGCCGTGCCAAGCTCGACTTCGTCGGGTCGGCGACCATCATCGAGAACATGGACCTGCTTGCGATCCCCCAGGGCGTGCGCCCACGCATCGCTGCCGAGTCCGACCCGATCTTCCGTGAGACCCTGCGAGACATCGCGATTAACAAGCAGTTCCGCCGCGACCTCTTCGCCCGCGGTGGCAGCGCGACAACGCCTTCGGAGCAGATGGGGCTTCTCTCCAAGATGCAGTTCGCTCTTGCGGTGCCTCGGGCAAAGGCGACCTTCAAAATACCCAGTCCTCTCGGCGAACTCGATGGTAGCGCCGACATCTACGGAGCCGTCCTCGATTGCTTGGCTGACGGCCCCGCCGCTCTCGAACGGATCGTGCAGCTTTCGCCTTTCCAGCGCGCCGGTGGCATCGGCGCTGCGCTGCAGGCCGTCAGCCTTCTTGTCCACAGTGGGCAGGTCCTGCCGGCACCCCTCGTCCCGGCCTCCGATCGCGGTCCTTCGCAGCGACTGAATCGTGTCATCGCCGAGAAGATGGGGCAGGGGCGCACCTACAGCTTCTTGGCCGCACCTGTGGTCGGCTCGGGCGTACCCGCCACAAATATCGAACTTCTGCTGCTCGCTGGGATCCTTGCCGAACCGTCCCTTGGGGTCGATGCGCTGGCCGACGACTTGGTCGTGCGCATGGGGGGCATCGGGCTGAACTGGGTCGATGAGGGCAAGACGGTTACCGATTCCGCCGAGAGCCGGTCGCGCGCCCGTCGTGATGCAGACCTCTTTCTGGCCGAGAAGCTACCCCTTTGGCGTCAGCTTGGCGTATTCTAGCGGCGATCACTCGCGCCCCTGACTTTCGGAGCTCACCGTGTCCGTCCAACCTCTTTCCCCGTCGCGACATTCTCACCTGCGCTGGACGCGCTACGCCGATTACCGCTTCGCGGCCGGTCGTAACGTCGTTGCCCTGGCGGCGGCTGAGATCGCGAAAGCTTCCCTCGCGTTGCCGCTGGCTTTCGTGGAACGACAGAACGGATGGACGCTTGCTGCCGTGCTTGGCCTCATACCTACGCAGAATCTCTACGTCAGCTCAGCTGGAATCTGGGTCGGAGCCTACACGCCGGCCGTGTTCCGCGCCTATCCGTTCAGTTTGGCCGCGAATGAGGCCGGGGAGCCACTGCTCTGTGTCGACGAGGCGAGCGGCCTATTGGTCGAGAGTAGTGAGGGTGAGCTTTTCTTCAATGAAATTGGCGAGCCTAGTGCTGCCGTGATCCAGGTTCTAGGCTTTCTTGAGGAAACGGCGAAAAGCGAAGCTGTTCTCGCCCACGCTTGCGAAGGCCTTCAGTGGGCGGGCGTAATTGAGCCATGGCCGATCACGTTACAGGGCGCAGACGGCACACAACAGGTCACGGGCCTAAACCGTATCAACGAGATCGCCTTGAATTCTTTGGACGACCCAGCCTTTGGCCAGCTTCGCCGGGCCGGTGCCGTGGGAGTGGCTTATGCCCAGCTTCTATCGATGGGTAATCTCAGCCAGCTCGGAGCGCTTGCCCAAGCACGTGCTCAGGCAGAAGCAGCAGAGCGGGCGAAAGCGGAGGTGAAACCGATGATCACGCTTCCCGAAGACAACACCATCGACTGGGACTGGAGCAAGATCGGGCGCTAGCCGTATCGATCTGCGACCCTGCCACGCTTATCGTTTGGCTTTCGCCGTGGGCGGGCGCCGGCCACCTTTTAACGCCGACGGATTCATGACAGCCACTCTCCCCATCGTCGCAACAAACCTTCGGTTCGCCTACAACGACACCGAGGACCGGTTGACCGTTCTGGCGACCGACGCTCTGAGCCAGGGCGTCCATGCCGCCCTGACGCGTCGGCTGACGGAGCGGCTCGTCAATGGCTTGGCTCAGCTCCTGGAGCAATCCAGCGCCCTGGCCGTCAAGGCCCCCGCGGAGATGCGGGACGACATCATCCTGATGGAGCATCAGGATGCGCTCTATGGACAAGGGCAGGCTGCGGCGGATCCGGGGACCGGCGACGCCCTGCCGGACCTGCCGGCGCCGCGTCTGGTCACCGCCATCGACGTCAACGTCACGCCGGCGACCTTCGAAGTGAGGGTGCGGGATGTGCAAACGCCGCTCATCGCCCTCAGCCTCGGCCGCCTCGACGTTCACCGCCTCGTCGAGGCCCTGAGCCAGCGCGCCGAGGCCGCCGGATGGCACATCCCCGTCAGCGCGGCGTGGCTGGAGCCCGGGCAAACGCAGATCGTCCTCAACTGACGCGGGACCACGCCACGCGAACTTTTAGGATCGGCCGGACGATGTCGCCAGCACTCTCCCCTGAAGCGTTCGTGACGGGTTTGTACCAATCCTGTCTGGGACGGCTGCCCGAGCCCGGGGCCGTCGATTTCTGGATCGACCTGATGCAGCAGCGGGGAGACCCGACCGTCGTTTTGGCGGGGCTGATGGGCAGTGAGGAATTCCGGGCGCGGGCGAGCACCGCTTCGCCTTCGGACGACAAGCTCGCGGCCCTGGCCGGGGACGCGTTCCGACGCCTCGATCGCAGGCCGCGCGTCGTCGATGTCGGTGCCCAGCTGATGGGACCGGGGTCTCACCCCTACGATCCCCTGCGGGCGTTCGGCCAGCTCGACGTCGTCGGGTTCGATCCGCTGGAGCATCGGCTGAACGAGCGCATCGCCGCCGAAGCCGGCGATGGCCTGCTCCTGCTCCCCTACGCCATCGGCGATGGCGGGACCCACACGCTCCACATCAACAACGCCGATGCGACCTCGTCGCTCTTTCCCCTGAACGCGGCGCACAACGCCCGCTTCCCGCAGCTCGCGGCCTTTCACACGGTGAGGACGGAGCAGGTGGCGACACGCCGACTCGATGATGTGCTGGCGGCGGGACCGGTGGATTTCCTCAAGCTCGACATCCAGGGCGCGGAGCTGATGGTCCTGCGGTCCGCGACGAAGACGCTGGCGCGCACGGCGGTCATTCACTGCGAAGTGGAGTTCTCGCCGATCTACGAAGGCCAGCCGCTCTACCCGGACGTGCAGGTGTTCCTCAATGCGGAGGGGTTCGAGCTGATCGACCTCGTGTGGTCGGGTAAGGACTACTACGCCACGCCATCGGGCGAGAGCGCCTCGGACCGCCTCCTGTGGGCGGATGCGGTCTTCTTCAAGCAGACCGACGACCGAGACGTCATGATCGCGCAGGCCCTGATCGCCGCGGCGGTTTACGGAAAGCCGACCCTGGCGGAACATCTGCTATCGAAAGCCGCCGCGGCCTGAGACGGACGGTCCGCGGGACGGTGGGTCGTGAGAGGGTTTGATGTTGCCACGTTTCGGCTTCCGCCGCGAGACCATCCCGCCGCCGCGCCTCCGATCCTCCCTGTGCCGGCAGAGCGACCTATCCGCCGACTGGTACCGAACCTGGACGACGCGCATCGCCGAGGGTGCGCCCAGCTTGCCGGAGGAGCAGCAGGCCGTGTGGGGGGCCGTCTGGGCCGGCATGCGCGGGAAGTGGATGCATCGCAAGCTGTGGGAATGGTGCGCCATCACCCAGGCGCTCCACGAGCGCGGCATGCTTCAGGCCGGCAGACGCGGACTCGGCTTCGCCGTCGGCCATGAGCCGCTGACGTCCTTGTTCGTCTCCCTCGGCGCCTCCGTCCTCGCCTCGGACCTGGTCGAGACGGACGGGGCCAACTCCTGGAGCACGACGGGTCAGCTCGCCGCCTCGAAGGACGCGATCCATTGGCCGGGACTGGTGTCCCGAGCGGTCTTCGACGAACGCGCTGCGTTTCAGAACGTCGATATGCGCGATCTGTCCGGTCTGCCCGAGGCATCGTTCGATTTTGCCTGGAGCTCCTGCTCGTTCGAGCATCTGGGCAGTCTCGAGCACGGCATGACGTTCGTTCGCGACGCGATGAGGCTGCTGCGGCCTGGCGGCCTCGCGGTCCACACGACCGAGTTCAACGTGAGTTCGAATGACGAGACAAGCCTCGGCGGACCGACCGCCATCTATCGACGCAAGGACATCGAATCGCTCGATCGGTCGCTACGGGTGATGAACTGCGGGATCGAACGCCTGGATTTCGATCCCGGCACGGGTCCTGCCGATCTCAACTACGATCTGCCGCCTTATTATAAATCCGGGCACCAACATCTCAAACTTCAACTCGATGGATATGTCTGCACATCGATCTTGTTGATCATTCAGAAGGGATAGGTAGCACCCTCACTCCATTATCATTTTGCCTCTGATGTAAGTTAAGAAAACACCCGCTCGAACCAATTTTCTGACGGGCCTTCGATAGCGGCCATCCGGCCCTTTTGCAGACCCGCAATGCGATCACGAAATTGCACAAACTTAAGAATTATAGTTCAGCGATGTATCCATCTGAGTCTGTCAGCAGAAAGACATTGGATGGTAAGACATCCGGGCAATCTTGACAGGCACTGGGGTAAGTCCTAGGGATGTATGGATAACGCTGTACGCGCCTGACTTGGATCGAGATGCCGAGCAATGTCCACCAACCCCCAGAAGCTTTCCTCGCCTGAGACTCAGGAGCTCCGCCGCGATGCCGGCAAGCTCCTGAAGCACCTGCGTGAGAAGGCTGGGCATTCGCAGCGGACGTTCTCCGCGGAAATCGGTTCGCCGGTCTACACCTTCGTCTCCCAGATCGAGACGGGTCGCGGTCGCGTTCCGCCGGATCAGATCCGGGTCTGGGCCTCAGCCTACGGCATCGAGGCGCGCACCTTCCTCCTTATGATCATGCGATTTTACGACCCCGAGACCTTTACGGTGCTCTTCGAACAATCTCCCGAGATCCGGGACGGGACGGCATTTCCCGACCTCGTCGAGATCGGGGCCGCGACTGCACTCGAGCCCGAAGTTCCGGCAAACAAGCCGCCCTAGCAACATCGTTTCTCGACTAATGGCTATTTGGAAGAAATTCTCTTAATACCGTGCAATGCTATTGCAGCGACGATCGGTGATTTCTTAACCTCCTGTGGCAGGCAGCTGCTTTGTTCCGTTACTTGGTGAGTAGTCGTGTCACGAAATCGGCACGTTTGACGGGCCATTGGACGCGTTCTGCCACTCATCGATCGGATGAGACGAGACACTGACCCTTATCCGGAAGGCATACGATCATGGCCAATCAAAGCGATCAGCTCGGCATTTACGTTGATATCGGCAAGAACATCGTTCCGCGCCTGAACTTCACGTTGGGCGACCACACCACGAACGTCGATATCGATACGGTGGGCGCCGCTAATCTCGGCGCTTCCCTCCTGATGTCTAGCTTCCTCAGCAGCATCGGCAAGGGTATTCCCGACGGAACGCTGGTTTCCCCGGGGCAATTGCCGGTGCAATCCGTGGAGGGCAGCGTCGATCCGGCGTCCAATCTGCCAACGTTGAAGATCGGACTGATCGGCGGGGGCGAACTCAACCTGATCTTCTCCGCCGACCTTGCGGCCGTTGGTGCTGCGCTCCTCACCCGGCAGACGTTGCAGGTCGTCAAGGATCAGCCGGTTGAGAGCCCGCCAAAGTCGGTCAACTAGCGGCTGCGTTAGTTAGAGCGCCGACCGATCAGGAAGCTTCCTTTGCATCGTAGGCTCCGGCAGTGATGTCGGTGCGACACTCTTCTGGCGTGAAGCGTCGCCGAGACTGCGTGTGGTGGGGACTGAAGATTGCTGAAGGTGCGGATGGTTTTAGGCCGCAGGATCGCGTCTGTATCGCGAGCGTTCGTACGATCCGCTTCGAGGCGTACGGCCGGGTAGGGGAGCAGCGCTGCACTGTTGCGGAAGGCGTACTTGGATGCCGGCGAGCCAAGTGGCGGTGGGATGTAGAGGACGACGATGTCCCCACGCTTTCGCTTTGTGACGGAGGATCCTTGATGGAAGCCTTCGTGCGAGTCTTGACACCGTCAAACGGCGCGGTGGCGGTCAACCTGACGTTCTCCCTACATGGCCCCTTTCCGACAACGCCCGGCATGGGCCGCTCGGACCTTAAGACGTTGAGCGCCTTAAACAGCGTGAGCCCTCCCCCTCATGTGCAGCGCACGAGCGTCGGTTGACTGACCGAATCGAATCGCATTCAGCTCTTCTCGAAAAACCGCACGACAAGTCACCTTCGCGGCTGTCTCGTCCTCTCAAGGACAGAACCTGCTCGGTCACCATGCCAAGCGCGAAGCTCTGTTCGACGACTCAGAGAGCCCTGCGGGCGAAGAAGCGCGATACGACAAGTGGGTCGGCGGCGGCGGCCAACCCGTTTGCGAGCAAGATCATTTCAGCCAAAATGCCCCACGTCGCCGATGCCGATCACCTTGACGAAAGTTCCGCCACCGAGATCCCAAGTCACCACATGGCTGTCGGTGTCATTCATTGCTGATGGTCCGAAGATTTCTAGGGTATTGTCGGTAACTTTGAACTCAAGGTTCGGGGTCGATGCGATGAACGTGTCGATGATCCGTAACTGTACCGCATCAAACGAAACCGCCCCCGTCGTGAGGCTCAGTGAAACCGCTTTTGTGACTGTGTTTGTCGTGCTTACCAACGCCGCCACTGCGTGGAGGGCGCCTGTGTGATCGACGATTGTCCCAACCGGCAGATCGGCCGGATGTGCACTAGAAACGTCCTGAAGGGTGGGCGACGTTGAGATCGTCAAAGCACTGCTCGCGTTGGTGACGCTTGTCGCACTATTCGTTCCCGCCGTTACGGGAGTCGGGAGGGCTGCTCCCTGCCCAACGATGACCGATTCCGGCTTGGCGGCGACGATCGTGTCGATCACGCCGGTTGCATGGTCTGCATCGACGACACCGACCTTGAGCTTTGATCCCGAGATCGTCGGCGGCGCTGTGTCAACGACGGTTGCTGGCGTCGAGATCACCGAGGTCGAGAGCGCGAGGGCGGAGATTGCCGGTGTGGACTCGACAAGGGTCTTGAGATGCCCGCTGTCGATTGATCCCGCCGGGACCTTCGGATCGATCACCAAGCCTTTTTCGGAAGCGGGCATGTCCGATCCGACGTGATCAGGTGCTTGTTGTTTATCTATGATTGGTGCCAGTATCAGCGACAACTTGACATTGGCACTCGCCGGGACCGTGCGGTCCGACGCAGCATCAGTGACCGTCAGACCTGAGGCGACCTTGCTGGAAGCCGAAGCAAGTGCCGTCGTGCTCGTCGGCATGGTTGAATTGACAATGTCTTGCTGACCTGGAGGAGGCGTGGCTCCATCACCAACGCCGACCTTGGTGATTTCCCCGATCAAGGAATGCAGGAACAGCGACACCGTCTTCGCGGACAAGATACCGAGATCCTGAAACGCGCTAGCGCCAATTTTGCCGTAAGCCGTATTGCTCGGTAACACTGTAGCGGTTGACACAATCGCCCCTGCGCTTGCCGTGCTGGCATTCTCTTTGACCTGCGCGATTGTGCTACCTCCTTTGTCATCGGACGCGGTTAACGACAGCTTCATGGAGAGCTCTGCCCCGCTTGCCGGAGAGGGAGCCAGGGTCGCGATGCCATTCCCACCATCGGGGCTGCTGGCCTTTGTCATGCTCGATGAAACGAGCACCTTCTCTGCAGAGCTCGGTGGCCTGCTCGGTTCAGGCTGATGGCTCACCTCGTTCGCCGCTGTCGCAGGCGTGCCGCTCTCCGCGCCGGTGTTCAAACCTGAACCGACGACGTTCCCGGTTTCGGCCGAGGACACGTTCGCAGAGCTCTTCGCCGTCGTGCTCGATAGGTCGCTGACATGCGCTGTCACGAGCCGCACGGGGCCGGCGGAGGTCAAGGGTACAAAATGTAAGGGCGCGGTGCCTTCGAACGGCCCGCCTCTCGCCAGCGCCTGCGGACCGCCAAAACCGATCGTCACGACGCTGGCACCGGGGAGCGCGAGTAAGATGGCCCCTGCCTCGCTTGGACTTGGCCTCAGCCAGGTTTGGCTTTCCGGATTGACCGAGTTTTCACCCCTGATTTCCTGAGTCTCGATCCAATGGGCCTTGTCAGCGCGGAGATCTCTACCCTTCGCCTCTGATATGACCATTCGCTCCTTCTCGACAAAAGCCCGAAATTCAGGGTGAAGCGCCTCGGTGCTCGTCAACTTCGCTACCAAAGCTGGACCGGTCTCATTCGAGCTTTGATGAAGGAAGGACACGATGCATGCCATGACAACGGAGGTCGAAACGGCAAGTTCACGCTGCTCACTGGCGCGTGAGCGTGCGGTATCTCCTTCGACGACGTCGTGATTCTGGTGGCGGGATGTCGCGTCGAAGTCGAACCGGGAGACTGTCTCGCCCGAATGCCGGTCGCCCGAAAGCGGCGCTCCCTCGAGCTCGCTGGCGACGGCCTCGTTCATGGACGAGAACAGACACGTGGTCGCCACGATCGCCGCCAGCAGGGCTGCCGGGTGCATCAGGATCTGAGCTCCGCCTTGCCGGCCTGTGCCCGCCAGTGTCTCACGGTTGATCGGAAGGACGCTGGGGTTTCGAACGACAAGTTCGGCAAGAAGGGCTCGGAAATCAGGACCCACCAGAGGCTCGCCCAGCATGTCGCTGACGATGACGTAAGAGCCGTCGATGCGCGTGAAGTGAAGGAAGACCTCCCCGTCCTCGCGGCAGAACACGAGCCAGGGATCTCCCTCGTCGCTCAGTCCGCGATCCAGCGAGAGCCTCAAGCGAGCCTGAAGCGACGCCGCTTCGACCCGGTAGAACTCCGCGAGTTCTTGCTGCGACCAGTCGCCCGACGTTGCGGGCGCGGGCCGAAAGAATGAGAGGACTGTGGCGCTCACGCTCCGCTTCCTACCTGTCCGCGCGCAGCGTCACTCATATCCAGCATCATCGGATCCGGAATCCTTATGCTGGCACACTTCACGATGCCCTGACGATGAGGCCTCGCGCCGGTCATCGGTGACATGCCGGAGCCACGGAGCGCGAAAAAAGCTATTCGGTCAAGATCGATACAACGCGTGACAGGTCCATGAAAACGCAACACGACTCGTTTTCACACTCTGGCGAGGATCATGGCGCGATCAAGTCCGAAGGCAGCTCGACGCCGAGGTTGCGGCGGGAGGCGGCGGATCGGCCCCCAAGAGGTGGTCCAAGGGTAAAGTGAGTGCACGGTAGGCTTGGAGTTGACCCCGTTTGTGGTCCACTCGGGCGCCACCCAAGGGTGGTTCCGCCTGATCTACGAACTCGGCAAGCAAATTCAGGAGATGGCTGGGGCGCCAGGATTCGAACCTGGGAATGGCGGTACCAAAAACCGCTGCCTTACCACTTGGCGACGCCCCATCGGCGCAAGGCCGGGTGGTGTCTAGACGGAGTGGGGGAGGCTGGCAACAGGGG
>NZ_VRUZ01000057.1:0-26963 GCF_008039485.1 Methylobacterium sp. WL69
CTCCTGGCCGCCGGCCTCGCCCGCGCCCTGATCCAGCGGCGGATGCGGGCCCGCACGGCCCTGCGCCTGCGCTCGGGCGCCACCTTCGAGCGGGCGCTGGCCGACCTCATCCGCCGGATGCCGGCCGTGCGCGCCCACGGGGCCGGCCCCTTCGAGCGCGCCCGCCTCGCTGCCAAGGGGCAGGCCGCCCGCACGGCCCTGGAGCGCTCGGAATCGGCCCTGGCCTATGCCCGCGCGCCGTCCCTGGCGCTGGGCATCCTCCTGCCCGCCATCGTCGTCGCCGTCGCCCTGTGGCGCGGGGGCGACGGGGCGCCCGTCGCCCCCGGCGCCCTGGTGGCGGCGGGCGGCGGCTTCGCCCTCGCGGTGGTGGCGCTCGCCGTCGCCCTGCACCTGCACACCGTCCACCGCGACCTGCTGGCGACCTTTCACGCCATCGCCCACGCCCTGCCGGCCCTGGAGGCCCGCACCCCGCCCCGCCCGGCGCGGATCGCGGCCTTCCCCGAATCCGGGGCCCTCCACGCCCACGGGGTCGGCGCCTACGACCCGGTCACGGGCGAGCGCCTCGCCCAGGTCGACGTCGCCCTCGCCATGCCGGGCCACGTCGCCATCCTGGGCGAGCGCGGCGGCGGCGGGCGGGCGCTCGCCGCCCTCCTGGCCGGCCAGCTCGAACCCACGGCCGGGTCCGTCACCTACGGCGGAACGGATCTGCGCGCCTTCGCGCCCGAGGAGCGGGCCCGCCGCATCGCGCTGGCCGGCGCCGAGGCCATCCTCGTCGAGGGGTCCCTGCGCCAGAACATCCTGTACGGCGCGGCGCATCTCCACGCGGCCCAGGGCGAGCCCGACGACCTCCGGTCGATCCTCGCCCTCACGGGCCTTGACGCCATCGTGTACGCCCGCGGCCTCGAGGGCACCGTCGATCCGGGCGCCGAACCCGCCGTCGCCCGCGCCGTGGTCGCCGCCCGCGACGCCGTGCGCGCGGCGCTGGCCGCCGACAAGGCCGGCCGCCTCGTCGAGCCGTTCGATCCGGCCCGCTACAACCACCAGGCCACGGTGGGCGAGAACATTCTGTTCGGCGAGGCCGTGGGCCCGGCCTTCGCGCCGGAGCGCATCGCCGCCCATCCGTATCTCCGCGCCGTGCTGGAGGCCGAGGATCTGGCCCGGCCCCTGGCGCAGGTCGGCCTGCAGGTGGCCCGCAGCCTCGTGGAGATCTTCGCCGACCTCCCCGACGACCATTCCCTGTTCGACGCGTTCTCCCTGTTCCCGGCCTCCGAGCGCGGCTTCTTCGAGGACCTCGTCGCCCGCATGCCCGAGGCCAAGGGCTGGCGCCGCGGCCCGGCGGGCCAGCGCGACCGCAAGCGCCTCATCGGCCTGGCCCTGCGCTACAGCGAGACCCGCCACCGCTTCGGCCTCGTCGACGCCGCCTTCGAGGACCGGATCGTCGCCGCCCGCCACTCCTTCGCCCGGCTGATGCCGCCCTCGCTCCGCGACAGCATCGAGTTCTACGATCCCGCCACCCTCACGGCCGCCGCCAGCCTGGAGGAGAACATTTTGTTCGGCCGCATCAACGGCGAGGAGGCCGGGGCCGAGGCGCGGGTGCGCGCCCTGGTGCGCCGGGTGCTGGCCGACGAGGGCCTGGAGCCCACGGTCTACCGCCTCGGCCTCGACAGCCGGGTCGAGCCCGGGATGGGCGGCGGCGGCGCCAGTCTCGGCGAGAACGCCATCGGCCCGCGCGAGCGCATCGCCATCGACCTCGCCCGCTGCCTCGTGCGCCGCCCCGACATCGCCGTGGTCGCCATCGCCCTCGAAGACCGCAAGCCCGAGGAGATCCGCCCCCGCCTCGCGGCCCTCCGCGCCGCCCGCACCGGCCGCGGTCTCATCGTCTGCCTCCCGGACGCGGCGATCCTCGACGCCGCGGCGCCGTTCGACGCGGTGCTGCGGGTGGAGCGGAATACCGTGGTGGCGGAGTAGGGGACTTCGCTCGAATGGCACGGCGACGTCGGAGTGAGGTCCCCCAACAAAGCCATCCCTCGAACCCTGCCCGTCGACAAACCGGGCCGTCCGGTGCGCATCCCCTCGCCCCGCATGCGGAGAGAAGGCTCCACTGACCTCGTCGCATCTATCGGCACTGCGGCAAGCAGCACCTTGAACGCAATTTTGCTGAGTTCGACCTACGGTATAATAACTGGATGAAACCAGGTGCGGGCGATGGAGCGGGCACTCAATGGCGTGATCGGCAAACGCCTTCGCTTTCATCAGCTTGCTCGGACACGATGCAAGCCACCTCGCCGGTGGATGTCAAGATGGCATGCCGAGAGTAAGTTGCTGAGAAATAATAGCTTTTCCGTCCAAGTCGACATGCTGTCGACATGCTGGTCGACTGGGAGTTAGGGCTTGTCGGGGAACCAACTTACGTTCGATTTTAACGTGCCCCTTGACGGTCTGCCGCAGCTATGGACGCCCGATGATATCTTCGACTGCTTGGACCAGTCGGCGATTGAGCGATTCAAAGAGGATAGCCGTATTGAAAGAAAGCGTGCGGCTGTCTCAAAAAAGGATCTTGCGGATAACCTTTCGATGTGGGCCAACACCCAGCCATCGGGGGGCATCATTTTTGTAGGCGTTGAAGACGACGGCACTATCTCAGGCTGCAAAAACATAGAACAAGAGCATATCAACGAAATTTAGACCGTCAGGCGCCTCTGCTCGGATGCGCGTTTCGATTTAAAGAAAGTAAGAGTAGTAAATAAAAAGGGGAAAAATGACTTCGTTATTGCGCTGCGCGTTCACTATCGGGAAGATAAGCTAGTCGAAACCGCCGACGGGAATGCCTTTGTTCGTGAGGGCGATCAAAAAAGAAAACTGACAGAGGCAGAAAAGCGCGAAGTGCGCCTAAACAAAGGTGAATTAGACGTAGAGTCGGAAAAGGTAAGCGCGCTAAATTACCCGAATGATTTCGACGTTGTCTTTATGGCACAGTTTCGCGATCAATATGTTGCGAAGCGCCAGCTCGCTCAATCATACTCGGTTGAAGATGTCCTCTTGCTTACAAAGCTTGGGAAAAGGTCCCGATATGGGTTCGAGCCAAACCTTGCGTGTGCATTGTTGTTTGCAAAAGACCCAAGATTGGTTGCCCCCGGAGCGTACATTCGCGTCATCCGATACGATGGCGCAGAAGAAAAATTCGGCGGAAATCTCAATAACGTTGCCGACAGACTTTTCGAGGGACCGTTAGCGCGGCAGATTGCCGAGGCTGATCAGTTTATTGCATCCCAGATTAGAAATTTTACGAGGCTAAGTCCCGATGGCAGGTTTGTAACGAACCCGGAATATCCGAGGGCGGTTTGGTTGGAGGCGGTTGTTAATGCCGCAGTACATCGCTCTTATAATCTCAAGCACATGAACATTTTTGTAAAAATGTTTGAGGATAAGATGATCATCGAAAGTCCCGGAGCGTTCATGCCTCCGACGACTGCAGCGACGGTCTACGAGGCACACAATCCTCGAAATCCAAATCTGATGTGGGCATTGTATTATTTTGATTACGTACAGTGTGCGTTTGAGGGGACAAGGCGCATGCGACAGGATATGCGAGACGCTAACCTTCCAGACCCACGGTTTGCTCAAAAGCAAATTGGTACGTTCCAAGTCTCTGTTACTTTAGAAAACGATCAAGAACACCGGAGGCAGTTCGTTCGAACTGAAGCCGCTGCATCGATTAACCCGGAGCTTTATGCAACTCTTACGGAAAGCGAAAAAATCATAGTAAACTATTTGGCAGATCGAGATAAATTAAATGTCACTGATGCCGGATTAGTCATAGCCAAAGATTGGAGGGCAACCAAGAAAGTGCTGGACGCTTTGGTTGGGAAAAAAATTGTCTCCAAATCGGCGGGAAAGGCACGGAGTCGGCATCGATTTTATTACCTGCGCCGAGACAAGATGGGCATGAGGCGAAACAGCGAATCATGAACGAACCCGCCCAACATGAGCAACGCTCCGTGCTGGGCACTGAGAAGCTGAGGCGAGAAGAGCAGAAGCGCTACTTCGTTGGATCCGCAAGCTAGGCTCAGTGCAGCGGGGAGGAGCCGGACTTCGAGGAAGCCTTGAAAAGTTGCTGCGAAGCCAATGGCGCAGGCCGAAGGAGCAAGCACGGATCGTATCTTGGAGGCGCTTCGCCGACTGGACGGGCATGGGGCGGAGTGCGCTTTCGGGCTGGGATATTTTGCGAAGGAACAAAATTCGGTTTGGACGAGGCACACAGCCAGGCCGTCTGGCACCGCGCTCACGCTCCCTTTGTCAAAAGCGCTAAGAGGCGGGACCGTCGCTCATTTCCAGTTGAGTTGCGCGCCCCATCGGCCCGCAGGCTTTAGGCGCGAAGTGTGTAATCCCCCAAAAAAATCCCCCTATTGCCGCCCCAATGGGATGCGATAAGCCGGACCGATTGCATCGCACGGCGGACGCGCCGGACGGGTCGCTCCATCCTCGGGCCGCGCATGGTCTCACCCCTTCGACCGTTCCTCCTGGCCGCGCTCCTGGCGGGTGGCGCCATCGCGCCCGCCGACGCCGCCGCCGGCAAGGCGTTCGCGCCGATTCCGGCCGCGACCCTGGGGCTGATGCAGGCCAAGGGCACCACGGCCCAGGCCCCGGTGCTGTTTCGCGCCTATAAGAAGGAGAGCGAGATCGAGGTGTGGAAGCGCGCCGCGTCCGGCCGCTTCGTCCTCGTCAAGACGTTTCCCATCTGCCGCTGGTCGGGCCAGCTCGGCCCCAAGCGCAAGACCGGCGACCGCCAGACCCCGGAGGGGTTCTACACGGTGCCCCAGCGCCAGATGAACCCGAATTCGAGCTACTACCTCTCCTTCGACGTCGGCTATCCCAACGCCTACGACCGCGCCCACGGCTCCACCGGCTCGGCCGTGATGGTCCACGGCGTGTGCTCGTCCATGGGCTGCTTCGCCATGACCGACGCCGTGGTGGGCGAGATCTACGCCATCGCCCGCGAGGCCTTCGCCGGGGGCCAGGCGGCGTTCCAGTTCCAGTCCTACCCGTTCCGGATGACGGCCCAGAACATGGCCCGCCACCGCACCGACCCCAACATCGAGTTCTGGCGCCAGCTCAAAGCCGGGTCCGACCGGTTCGAGGCCCTCGGCGAGGAGCCCGCCGTGAGCGTGGTCGCCGGCCGCTACGCTTTCGCCCCCGACCGGGACCCCGTCCGCGAGGCTCGGGTGGCCGCCCATCGGGCCGACGAGGAGGCCCGCATCGCCCAGGCCGTGGAGGACGGGAGTGCGGCCGTGCGCACCACCTATTCCGATGGCGGCCAGCACGCGTTCTGGGCGGCGCACGCCGCGCGGGGCGGGTCCCTGGGCGAGGTCAGCCGGCCCGAGGCCCTGGCCTATGCCGGCCTCGAGGTGGTGACGATCCCGGCGCGCCCCCGCGTCGTCGTCGCCGAGGCCGTGTGGTCGCGCTGGCTCGGCCCGGCCCTGCGCACCGCCTTCGCCCGCTCGGCCAACCTGTCGCGGCCGGCCGAGGCGGGGCGGTTCGGGCCCCTGCTCACCGCCTACGCCGACACCCTGCCGCGCATGGTGCGGGCCAGCCTCGCCGGCACCCTGCCGGTGCCCGGGGGGCTCGCGCCGCAGGGGGGCGCGGGCAAGGACGTCCCGACCAAGGACGCGGCGGACAAGGACGCGGCGGATTTCACCGGTCCCGGGCGCCTCGCCCGGCGCTGACGGCCGTCGTGACCATGTGCGAACCCGCACATCGGTTGTCCGGGGGGCTGCTTACCTCAGACTCGTTCCACTGCAATCCTGGCACACTATCGGCCGCCACCCCGCGCGACGACGCCGTCGCGCGGGCCGGCGAGGGGCCCTGAGGCCCGGGCGGATCAGGGCAATTGGTAAGACGATGTCACTTGCGAACGGGCTTCACGCGAACGGGTTCGATCATGCCGACGACGGCCGGGCCCGGCCGGACGACGGCCTCAGCCTGCGCTTCTGGGGCGTGCGCGGGTCGACCCCCGTCAGCGGGCCGGACTACGTCGAGTTCGGCGGCAGCACGCCGTGCCTGGAGATCCGCTGCGGCACGCGGCTGTTCCTCCTCGATGCGGGCTCGGGCCTCAACGCCTGCGGCCGGCACCACCGGGACGCGCTCCCCCGCGACATCGACCTCCTGTTCAGCCACCTGCACCTCGACCACACGGCCGGCCTGCCGTTCTTCAAGCCGGTGGTGCTCGATCCGGAGCGCACCATCAACACCTGGTGCGGCAACCTCGACGGGGAGAGCGCCGGCCCTGCCCTCGACCGGCTGTTCGCGCCGCCCCTGTTCCCCGTCAGCCTCGACATCCTGCCGTGCCGCCTCGCCCATCACGGCTTCCGCGCCGGCGAGACCCTGACCTTCGCCGACGGCGCGCGGGTCGACACCATCCTGCTCAACCATCCGCAAGGGTCCGTGGGCTACCGCTTCGACCATGCCGGCCGGCGCCTGTGCGTGATCAGCGACATCGAGCATTCCGATCCGTGGCCCGACCCGGCCCTGCGGGAGTTCGTGCGCGGCGCCGACCTCATGATCTACGACGGCATGTTCACCGAGGGCGAGTATCCCGTGTGCCGGGGCTGGGGCCACTCGACCTGGCAGAAGGGCATGGAGCTCGCCCGGGCCGCCGGCGTCGAGGCCCTGGGCATCATCCACCTCCATCCCTGCCACACCGACGACACCCTGCGCCGGATGGAGGCCGAGATGCAGGCGGCCATGCCCACGAGCTTCATCGCCCGCGAGCGCCAGGAGATCGTCCTCCCGCCCCGCCCGAACCCGGTGGACACCCGCGCCCGCGCGCAGCCCGCCGCCGCCCTGGCCTTCCCCTGACGCGGCGTCCCGCGGGGGCCCGGCAGCCCCGTTTCGCCCCGTCCGCGCCCGCCGATCCCTTTGCCCGCAAAACTTGTCCGGAGGGGGTTGCCAGCCGGAAACGGAGCTTCTAAACACCGGCTCGCGGCCGGCACGTCTCCTTCGAGACCCACCGGCCCGGCACGCGCCCGTAGCTCAGCTGGATAGAGCACCAGACTACGAATCTGGGGGTCAGAGGTTCGAATCCTTTCGGGCGCGCCAATCTACCTTCAATAGCAATAACTTACGCTTGATGCCGTATGCGGTATCTTAGTACCACATTGTGGTTTGTGTCTCGGGTACGGCTTGGGGTACGGCAAACGGCGGGGTGTGGTTCCTACCCCTTTGGTTTGCGGGGAGGGTTCAGGCTCCTCCGGTCGATCTCCGCACAGAGCGCCGTTTTGACGGCCTCGAAAACGACCTGGCGATTTTCATCGCGAGGAGAAGCTCCGTCCGTAGGCAATTCAGTTCAAGCGCGCCTCATAGAGGGAGGGTGCGACATTTCTGCACTCAAGCTTGACCGCAGATTCGGCTCGCTCTCGGCATGAGTTGCTGTTAATCAGCGCGCCCCAAAGCGTCCAAACCGTCTAGAAAAAGCTACCAATACAGGATTGTTCGGACTCCGAGGGAATTTGGTCGGAGAGATATTTATGCCTTTTCAATACGAACACAATTTCACGTTATTCGAAGACCCAAATGGAAAGCCTCCGCGGGATACAAGTCAGAAAGCGCGAGAAGCCTATAACGACGCCTTGAATGGTGCGGGTTTTTTCCCGCATGCGGAAAACAGCAACGGTACGGTTGTTAAGCTTCCGCGCTCGGCCCGCGTAGGCGAGTTTGCGGACAACGCCGCCGCGGTTCAGGCGATCAAGGACGCGGAGGCGGCTGCGGAAGCTGCCGATCCCGGCAAATTTTTTGTCGAGGCAAGCACCCTGACGCGATACTCTCCAATCCGCACCCGGGGCATTATTGTGAAGCCGAGCCCGAAGCCTCCCGGACCGGCGACGCCTGATGCCTCGTTGGCCGGGCGACTGATGAAGCGTGCGTCAGGTAAGTAGCGCGTCTATCATCCGAACCCACTCGCCGTGCTTGTCGCGACGAGTGGGTTGCAGCGTTCAGCTCGCCGGCTGCTTACAGCGCCCACGCCCTCCATCGGCCCTCGGTCAGGCGCTCACGATCGCACAGGCCGCAGACAATTTTTTGGCCTCCGCAACGATCCCACCCCACCAATTTAGCTTGTGGTGCTTACCTTCGGCACCGACGGGCGTCCGGGCGATAGTCCTCTAGGCCCGAGCCGAACCAGCTAAAAATGCCGAGAAACCGTCGCGTGAGACAGGTGCGGGGCGTAACAGGCGATGGCGAGACCAGGGCCGCCATGGGCGAGCGGCGCGACGCCGACAGGTTGCGAAGCGCGCCGTTCGTTTCGATCCGCCCGGTCGCGCCCGGCACGAAAATCTCGGGGCCGCGCTCGCCGACGAGGTAGGGCAGGCCCGAGCGCACGGGGCCGCCGAGCGCATGAGCGCCCGCCAGGGGCCGGCGCCGCGTTTCCGGCTCCACCGCCCCCGCCGCCGCCGAAAACACCCTTGGCGCTATTCCACGCGAACTGAGCGGCCCCCTTCAGGGCGCCGACGAGCGCGCCAGCCCCGGCCGTAATCCCGGCGGCGATGGCGCTCACGATTTGCGCGCCGAGGCCCGCCCAATCGAGCGACTTGACGCCGTTCCACGCCTCTTGCGCCTTCGACATGAGCGTCGCGAAGCCCACGGGAATCTGCTCGATCGCGGCCTTCGCCCAGCCCGCCAAGTCGACGATGCCCGTGAAGACGCTCTTGACCGACTCGAACTCGCGGGCCGTGTTCGCGAACAGGTCGCCGCCGCCGCTCGTGAAGTGCGTCTTTAGCGCGTCCCATCCCGAGGCGACGAGATCGAAGGCCGGCTTCAGGGCCTTCAGGGAGTTCAGCGCCTCGCCGAGGCTACGCACGAGGGAATAGCCCCACATCATGAGCTTCCCTTCCGACTGCTTGCCGGTCAGGTCGCTCCACGCCATGCCGATCCGCTCGAAGAGCCCCACGACGGGCGCGAGCATCCCTTGCGCCTCGGGGCCGAGCGCCTTCGAGAGTCCCGCCTTGAAGGTCGTGAACGCCTTCGTGATGCCGGTCCAATTGTTATAGATCGCCGTCCCCGCCGCCGCGAGGCCGACGAGCAGCGCGCCGACGCCCGTGCCGATAATCGCGAAGCGGAGAAGCTTCAGGGCCGACACGACGAGGCGCACGGGGTTGAGCAGGGCGACCGTCGCCACGAGCTGCTGCATGGCGCGCGCCATCGCGGCTACGTCGTCCAGCCCGGGCGGCAGGAACGGCGTCAGGCCAAGGTCGCCTTCGAAGCGATGATCGGCGAAGCGCGCGAGCTCGAGGACGGCCGCCTCGACGATCAGCGCGTCGGGGTGCGGCTCGCCGAGGGCGGCCGGCATGCCGGGCTCGCGGCTGAAGTTCTCGACGCGGACTCCGAGATCCGCCATGCGGAACATCGGTGAGATGGACGAGAAGCCGAGGCGCGGGCCGCGATCGTCGTCACGACGCTTCGGCAACTCGTGGCGGAAACACCAAGTCAGCACCTCCTCGATGTCGAGGGGCCGCTTGGTCGAGATGTCCGGCCGGCGCGTCGACGGCGGTGGCGTGTGGGTTCGGCACTGGCGGACGCCGGCGGCGTGGCGTGTGTCCAGCGGGCGGCGGGCGGACGGAATGGTGCGGGTGCTGGCCGTCGAGGCGGTCAAGGTCGTTCCCCAGGGTGTCCCGTTCCGGAACGGTCGGGCTGCTCGACTGGTGTCCGGCGGGAATTCTCTCACCGTCAAGGGGGTTTAAGGCTGACGGCGATCCGTTGGTTCGATGTTGCCGCTACGCATCGGCAGCAGCGGGGGTCGCCCTTGCGAAACGTGCAGCGGAAGGCCTGCAACACGCGCATTCCTCCGGCACGAGACCGCCGTCGGAACGTATTTACACTTATTTCGTTTATTGCGAATAATGCGTTCCCGAGTGGTTCTCACCATCCGGGGGCTCCGTCCAAGCCGCCCGTCGTTTCGGCTCGGTCAGGAGCAAGCACAATGACAAGAACCGCCGGGAGACACGACATGTTGGCTTTGATGGAGAGGGCGCCTTTCGTAGCCAGCGACGAAGAGGCTGTCATCGCGCGCGAGGCCGTGGCGCGCCTTACCCCGATTGCCGAGGCCAATCAGGACGTGCGCCTGCGCGTCATGGAGTCCGTCGATGTCGTGGTGCCCATTCCGGCGCGCGCCCTGCGGCTGATGGTCGATGTGCTGTCCTACATGGCGGATCAGACGGCCGTGTCGTTCATTCCCCAGGACGCGGAGCTGACGACGCAACAGGCGGCGGACCTCCTGAACGTCTCCAGGCCTCACCTGGTCGGGCTGTTGGAGCGGAACGAGATCCCCTTCCGTCGCGTCGGGGCTCACAGGCGCGTGCGCGTGGCCGATCTGGTTGCACACAAGCGCAAGTGCGAGGCCAAGCATAAGGCGGCCCTTGATCGGATGGCCGAGATTTCCCAGGCCCTGGACCTCGACTGATCGATGAATTCCACGTTCACGGCCTTCTTCGACGCGAACGTGTTCTTCGGAGCTCGCTTGCGCAGCCTCATGATGGAGGTCGCGCAGAGCGGGCTCTTCCGCTCCCGCTGGAGCGCCGACATCCATGACGAGTGGATCCGGTCCGTCCTCGCGAAAAGGCCTGGCCTTCGCCGCGAGCAGATCGAGCCCATCCGCGAGCTGATGGATCAGGCCGTGCCCGATGCTCTGGTCACCGGGTACCACGGCCTGATCCCCGCTTTGACGCTGCCCGATCCGGACGACAGGCACGTTCTCGCGGCGGCGATCGTCGGGCGAGCCGATGTCATCGTGACCTTCAACGAGAAGGATTTTCCGGCGGACGTTCTCGCGCCTTACGGCATCCACACCCGCCACCCTGACGTGTTCTTCGTCGAGGCCGAGAGCATCGATCAAGGAACGCTCGTAGAGGCCGCATCCCGGGATTTGGCCCACTACAAGAACCCGGCCCTCACACCGAAGCAATACACCGACGACCTTCGAAAGGCCGGCGTTCCCGGGCTGGCGGACTATCTCTGGCGGATGCAGGTGCTCTTGAGCGACCGAGAAAGCCGGCAGGCCGACGAAGGACCGTGAGCGCGTGAAAGCCGCTCTCTTCTCCGCCGGCGAGACCGACTGAGCGGACCGGCGCGACAACAGCTCCAGCCCGTGGCACACCCCGCTCAACCGCGCGGATTCCCCAGGCAGGACAGCGTAAGCCCGAGGGCGCGCCGTGCGCCGCATGCCGCGAGCAGAACCCGCTTCTCGGCCTTCTCGGCGGCCTCCGTGAACTGCGCCAGAGTCGGCGGGTAACGCTCGTGCCCGGCGATTCCGTACTCGGGATCGGACAGCATCGCGACGAGCCCGGGCGGCCGGCGCATCAGCAGGGCGCAAGCGTTCTTCGTGGCCTCGGCCAGGTCGGCGAACTGCGCGCGCTGGTAGTTGGCCAGGATCGATTTCACGGCGGCCATGGCTTCCTCCGCGCTTGTCGTCCGCCGCCCCTCGATCGCTTCGGCGAGCGTGTGGATGTCCCGGCAGGCCGCGAGATCGACGCCGTCAGGCAAGCTGTCTCTCGCCGTATCCCGGATCACCAGCGTGAGGCTGTTCCAGAGCGCGTAGCCACTCCGCGGCGTCGTCGAGGGCTTGGTCAAGGTCGGATTTGCCGGCTGTACGGACATGGTTCTGCCTCGGCTGAAGGTGGGCGTTGATCCAGGGGATGGGGGAGGTCGCGCCGTGCTCGTGGGCGCTGCGGATGGCGGCGAGCACCCGGCCGGGATCGTCCGTGTCGCGCAGCCACTTCCCGATCACGTCGCCGGCGGTGCGTCGGTCGAGCCCCAGGGTGACGAGGGAAAGCCGACCTTCCGAAAAGACGAGTTTCCGGTCCGGCGCCGGCTTGCCGGGGCCCGAACCGATAGGTTCGGAAGACTCTTCTTCTGGTTCTTCCTCTGGCTCTTCGAACGAAGTGGGGGCGGAATCTGGTGCCGGTGAACCTGCCGTGAGATTCCGCTTGGTCGTGCGTGAGCTGCCGGTGGCCGCGTCCACCACCACCGGCACCTCCTGCCGGCTGTCCTCATGGTCGAGGTTGAGGATGATGCGGTCGGAGGTGCGGGAGCCGTTGGCTCGCCGGCGCTCCTCGCGCCGCAGGTAGCCCTGCGCTTCGAGCCAGGCGAGGGCCATGCGGACGGCGCGGACGCTGTAGCGGGTGGCCGCCGCAATGCGCTCCTGCCCGCACACGGCCACGCCATCCTTGTTGCTGTCGAGAGCGATGGCGGCCAGCGTGCTCGCGTGGACCGGGCTCACGATCCGTATCTGGCGCCGAGCCCAGCGGCTGTTCGCGAAGGGATTGGTACCGCTCCCGGTGTGTTCGGCAGTCCGCCTCCCGTCCGGAGGGGCATTCATCGTCGGTGTGGTCATCGCCGCTGGCCTTCGGGCAAAGGGGGAGCGCTCGGCCGCGAAGCCGGTTCGGCCTCGGGCACAGGAAGACCCGTTCCGCGTGCGCCTCGGGGCGCGCGCCGGCCGGGTCGGTTGCTCGGAAGGGGAGGCTCGGGCAAAGCTGCGCCGGCCACGTCGCGCAGGTGCGTCGGCGCGGGTGAGACGCAGGCATGCGGGCCGGCTGGGGCGGGGAGCGCCGTCAGGGGACCGCGGGCACGAGCGGAGATCCGGCCGGCAGTGGTGGACCGCGCACGGCGGGGCGGGCGTGGGCGCGCAGATGCGGCGCTGCGATCGCCGGCGCGGCCGGCAGGATCACGCCGTCACGGCGAATCGGATTCCAGGCTTGGGCTGAGTCGGCGCCGGGCCGCGCCCTCACTCGGCCGCCTCGAGGGCCGGTGCCGGGCCGTAGAGGTTGGCGAACCCGGCTCGGGCTTGCCGCTGGAACGCCTCGCCGTAGGGCTCCGGGCTCGCGGCGCGCACGAGGTCGTAGAACGCGTCCGGCTTCTCGCTGTGGGCGCCCACCGGCCCCTCGAAATGGTTCGGGATGTCCTGGCGCCGCAGCATCAGGCCGCCGCGGGTGCCGAACACCACGAACTCGTCCAGGGTGCGGAAGTACCGCCCCTGGGAGAAGCGCGGCTTCTGCCACGTCAGCAGCGTCTTGAAGTCGAAGCCCCAGCCCTGGATCAGCGCCACGGCCGTCGGTACCCACGGCCCCGGCGCGTGGCAGTAGATGTGCGCCTGGTCCCCGACCCAGCCCGGCACCGGCACGGCGGCGATCTCGGCCACCGTCATGGTGGCGTAGGGCGGCCGCTGGTTTTCCGAGACCGTCTCGTCCTGCCACGGCGGGTCGAGGGCGAGGGTCGCAAACCGCCCCGCGATCGCCGCCAGGCGCCGCACCCGGTCGAGATCCGCGACGCGGTTCATCATCTTGTGGGCGTCGTGGATGTTCTCGCTGCGCTCCAGGTAGGCCACCACCGGCCCGAACAGCACGGGATCACGCGCGGCGGCCTCGTAGACCGCGATGCACTTCTCGACGGTGCGGCCCGAGACGCCGGCGATCGCGCCGATCTGGTCGCGCATCCGGCCGGCTTCGACCCGCGCACCCCCGGGCAATTTCCCGGGGGTCTTGCCCTGGCGCGCCCGCGCGGCGGCCTGCTCCCGTTCCGCCGAGGCCAGGGCGGTCCACATCTGCCGGATCCGGCGCGGCGACAGCTTGGGGCGGGTGGGCATGCGGAAGACGACCGGGCGCCGGGGCGGAGTGGGAGTGCGAAGCGAATCGAGGGGCAGGGGCGCCCCGGCCGTCACCAACCGATCTCGTGCTTAAATAATGGGTGCGGACGTAAGCTCATTTTGCATGCCCGGATGATTTATTTGTGTTTGTCTGTTTGATAGTGCTGTGGCTGACCTCTACGGCGAGCCAGGAGCGGGCATCAACTTGCTGAGCGCTCATTTGTTCGACTGCGACAACAACATTGATCGGTGGTCTCGCTTTGCCAGTCTCCCACCGTTGCCACGTCCGAGCTGGATTTTTTCCGGTTATGCCTAGCCTGCGTGCAATCTCTGATTGAGATAGCCCGTTCGAAAGTCGCCAAGCGCGTGGGGTGATGTGATTGGTCACTGGGCAACATAGCCAAAAAAGCTATGGTGCTGTCAAGGCCGATATAGCCATACGGGGCATAGACCTGTCGGGGGAACGAGCGAATATCGCTATATGACAGGGACCACGACAAATCGAATTGCAGCCGTCAGGAAGGCAAAAAAATGGTCTCAGCAAAAACTCGCTGATGCCCTTGGTGTGCATTGGGTAACGATCTCGAAGCTCGAACGGGGTCGTATGCAGCTGACTCAAGATTGGCTAATTAGCATCTCAAATGCTTTAGAGGTCCCTGCTTACAGGCTTTTGATAGATGAGTCTGATCGATATAGGGTGGCCGTTAGAGGTAATATAAGGGACGGTGGGCGTATTGAGCTTTTTGATAAAGACGAATACGTACCGGTAAATGATGATTTGGACGAAGATATTGCATCGTCATGGTTCATGTTTGTTGGAGATTGGGCCTGGCCACATTTCAGAGACGGAGATCTCCTTCGTTTTAATTTAAGATCAGGGCGTCTTTCCGATGTTCTAGTTGGTCGTATCTGCTCTATGTGGATAGAGGAGGCGCATGCAGTTGTAATAGGAGTTCTTGAGCGAAGCGTTGTCGAGGGAAAATTTGATTTACGGCCCTTCAACGATGTGCCGCTTCGGAATGTGGAGGCGAAGTTCATCGAAGTTGCCGTCGAAATTCATATCCACGTTCGAAAAGCGCCCGACACCAGAATGCAGCCATAGCCGCCATGTTTGGTTGACATAATCATAGCCATAGCAGCTATATTGCGCCATCGCATCCCGCGATGGAGGCCACCATGCTGCACGCTATATCTGCATCCGCCACCGCCGACGTTCCCACCCTCGTTGACGCATCCCATCCGGACGCCGAACTGCTCGCCCTCGCGCCCGCCCTCGAATCAGCCATGCGCGAACGAGAGGCCTTCGATCGGGAGCTCGACACGCGCCCCGGAGATCCCGACGCCGAAGAGAACTACGCCCGACGCAAGGCCCTGACCCTGGCTGCGGATGAAGCGGCCCAGCGAATCCTGGCGCATCGCCCCAAGACAGCCGCCGGCCTGCTGCTCATCGCGCACGCCGCCGCGGCCGAGGCGGACTACCTCTGGGACCCGGCGGAGACGGACCTGGACAGTGCCGAGCGCGGGCTGCGCGCCGTGTGCGACGGCCTCTTCACCCTCGTCGGCGTCGATTGGCGCGGCCGACCGCTCGCCGGCGCGGCCGCCGCGCCCCAGCCGATGGCATCGCCCGATCCGATCTTCGGGATGATCGAGGTCAGCCGCATCGCCCTCGACGCCCACGCCGCCGCCCTCGCGGCACCCGATGCGATGACGCCCGCGGGCTGGGCCCGCACCGCACCGGCCGCCCGGGCCGCCCGGGAGGCCTGGACGGCCCTCCTCACCGTCACCCCGACCACCGCCGCCGGCGTCACTGCCCTGGCACGCCACGCGACGGACCAGGCCGCCCGGGGCGACGGCCTCGAGGCGGACGATCTCCTCGCCGTCCTCGGGACGATTGGGGCGGCGAAGCTGGAGTGCGATCCAACGCTCGCAGCGAGAGGCGAGACCATGAGAACGGATCCGGCGACCGATGCTCAATCGGCTCCGGCCACCCCCGAGCCCCTTTTCGTCGCCCTGGAAGCCCATCGGAGCGCGCACTGCGAATGGCTGGCCACGCTGGAAGGAGATGACGATGAGGTGGTCCAGAAGGCCTTGAGCCGGAGGGACGCTGCCTTCAAGGCCGTCCTGGCGGTCCGGCCCATGTCGGATGCCGGCCGGCTCGCCTACGCGAAGCACGTCTTGTTCGAGTTCGCCCAGATCGGCATCGGCAGCGAGATCCCGCCCGACTTGGTCATCGAAGCGGCCCGGATGCTGAACGGGTGGTGGTCGGTCAGCCCTACTGCCATGCCGCCTGTGGCGATCGAACCCACGGGTGCAGAAGCGGCGCTCCATGCCGCGCTCGACGCGCATCTGGTGGCCTACGCGCATCGCCTCCACAGCGCCACTTCAGCCGCGTCGGATGCGGATGCGCGGGCCGATGATGAGCGCCGCGCCTTCCGGAACCTGTTGCACATGCCACTTGGAACGGACGGTGCGCGCGTCGCATACGCCACGGCGATCCTCGGTCAGGCCTGCAGCGTCTACGGCGCAGAGTGTGACGCCCTCGATCGCAGCTCTCCGCTGCCGACGGCTTACCGCAACTTGGCCTTCGGACAGCACGCGCCCGAGCCCCAGGCGTCAGACTTGCTCGCGGCCGAGTAGCCGCGGCGCAGCCTTCGGGACGGCAGTTGGTGCCTGCCGCCCCGAACGCCCCGCCCGTGACCGGCCGCGAGCGGGCGGGGCACCCCTCATCTCCCGACACACGAAGGCGCACGACCATGCCGAAGGCCCGCCGGCCCGGCTCTTCCACGCCGCAGGGCGCCATCGAGGGCGCCGCGCCGGGATCGGCGTTCGCGCCGCCCATCGAGCGGGGCAGGGGCATCGCTTCGCGGATGGGCGGCGCCCGGGCCGAGCCGCACCGCCGCCAGGGGCTCTTCCCCTGCGAGGCGGAAGTGGCGCGCCGGTTGAGCCAGGCGCCGGCGGAGTGGGCGGCCAAGGCGATCGTCCTGGAGCGCCACGGCCTGCCGAAGATCGATCCCGTCATGGGCGGCCGCTTCTGGCCGGCCGTCCAGGCCTTCTGGAATCGGCGCTACGGTCTCTCCCGTGTCGAGGCGTCCGGCCTCGACGGAACGGAGAACCTCGATGCCCTCTGACTTCACAGCGCCCGGCCTGAAGCGCCGGAAGCGCAAGACCGGGCCGGATGTCGCCTATTGGGTGGCCCGTGCGGATCTCGTGAAGGCCGGCTACCGGCCCGAGACCGTGCGCTTGCCCTACGCCGTCGACGACCCGGCGCAGCGGGATCTGCTCGCGGCCGCCTGCATGAAGCTCCAGGCCGAGATGCTGGAATGGTCGTCCGGCCAGGGGCGCGAGACGCAGCGCTTCGACGGCACGATCCTCGGCTTGTCACGCCGCTACCAGACCGACGAGGCCAGCCCGTTCCAGCGGCTCAAGCACACGACCCGGCACAAGGACACCTACACCCTCGTCATCATCGAGAAGGCGTTCGGTGCCCGCGCGCTCGCCGCGCTCAAGATCGGCGACTTCTACCGCTGGTACGGGGCGGCCAAGAAGCCGAAGGCCCCGGGCGGCCCCGAGCGGGTGCGGCGCGCCTACGGCATCATCAAGAAGCTGAGGGAGTTGTTCGCCTTCGGCATCATGGCCGAACTGCCGGAATGCCGGCGGCTCTACGAGGTGCTGGAGCATGCCCGGTTCGCCCAGCCGGCCCGCCGGCGGATCGCGATGGAGCTCGGGCACGTCGAGGCCTTCGTCGCCGGCGCCCTGGCGCGCGGCCGCCTGTCCCTGGCGCTCGGGACGGCCATTCAGTTCGAGACGGCGATGCGCCAGAAGGACGTCATCGGCGAGTGGATGCCGGTCGCCGCCGGCGAGCCGGTGACCGGCATCGTCCTGAATGGCCGGCGCTGGGCCAACGGCCTGACGTGGTCCGACCTCGCCGCCGACCTGGTGGTGCGCAAGGCCACCACGAAGACGGGCGCCTTCGCCGCGCACGACCTGAAGCTCTGCGCGATCGTCCTGGCGCTCCTCGAGCGCGTGCCGGCCGATCGCCGCATCGGACCGCTCATCATCGACGAGACCGCCGGCCGGCCCTACGCCGAGTCGGCCTACGGGCGGGAATGGCGCATCGTCGCCCGGGCCGCCGGCGTGCCGGACGCCGTGTGGAACATGGACGCGCGCGCCGGCGCCATCACCGAGGCGGAGGATGCCGGTGCGGATCTCGACCACATCCGCTCGGCCGCCGCCCATGCGCAGGGCTCGACGACGCTGCGCTACTCGCGCGGCGCCATCGGAAAATCCCGCGCGGTCGCCGAATTGCGGGCCGCGCATCGGGCGGTCAGGAACAAGCCCTGAACCGGCATGGGGAACGCGTTGGGGAACATGGGGAACGCGAGATCAGCGGCAGAACGTCAGAAAGGCTGATGCTTCAACGCGATAGATTGGAGCGGGCGGCGGGAATCGAACCCGCATATTCAGCTTGGGAAGCTGACGTTCTACCACTGAACTACGCCCGCGGCCGCGGCCCTGGGCCGGCGGTGCGGCCTTGGGGGCCGCGATCGGGACCATATCAGAGACGGTCGCGTTGTCCACGGCCTTGATGGCGGGGGGGCGCGTGCGTTCCCATTCGGGCCGGATTCCGATAGCGTCCGGCGGCGTGGCGGACGGTGCCGTCCTGGGCCGACCGCCTTTCTCCCAAGTCCTTCCGGTGGATACCTTATTTCGCATGACGGTTCGCACGTGACGATGGCCGACGCTCCTATCCCGCCCCCGCCGCAGGCGGCGCGCCTCGTCCTCGCCTCGGCGTCGCCCCGGCGCCTCGCCCTGCTGCAGCAGGTCGGGATCGAGCCCGATGCCCTGCTGCCGGCGGATGTCGACGAGACGCCGCGCAAGTCCGAGACGCCGCGCGAGCTCGCCCGGCGCCTGGCGCGGGACAAGCTCGGCGTCGCCGGCGATGCGGCGCGGCGGCGGGACGACATGCGCCAGGCCTTCGTGGTCGCGGCCGATACCGTCGTGGCGGTGGGGCGCCGCGTCCTGCCCAAGGCCGAGGTGGCCGACGAGGCCGCCGACTGCCTGCGCCTGCTCTCGGGGCGCCAGCACCGGGTCTACACGGCGGTGTGCGTGCTGTCGCCGAAGGGGACCCGGCGCGAGCGCCTGGTCGAGACCCGGGTGCGGTTCAAGCGCCTGTCGGGCCGGGAGATCGAGGCCTACATCGCCTCGGAGGAATGGCGCGGCAAGGCCGGCGGCTACGCCATCCAGGGCCTCGCTGCCGCCTTCGTGGTCAAGCTCGTCGGCTCGCATAGCGGGGTGATCGGGCTGCCGCTCTACGAGACCCTGAGCCTCCTGGAAGGCGAGGGTTTTCCCGTTCGCGAAGCCTGGGGGACCATGGCATGACCGGCCCGATTCCCTGGCCCACCGCCCCCGAGGAAGCCTGTCCGATCTGCGCCAAGAAGGCCAAGGCGGAGTTCCGGCCGTTCTGCTCGGCCCGCTGCGCCGACGTCGATCTCGGGCGCTGGCTCACGGACCGCTACGCGATCCCCACCGCCGACGACGAGGACGAGGACGCCGCGCCCGAGGCCGGGCGCGACCGGTCCGCCTGAGGCGGGACGCGCCGTTCCACGCCCCCGTGGAACGGCGTTTCGTTCAGGCCGCCGCCGAGGTGCGCCGGTTGTAGCCGAGGGCCGCGAGGGTCGCGACGGCGCCAGACAGCAGGTAGACGCCGACCCAGGCCAGGCCGAACTCGCTCGACAGGCTCAGGGCCACGAGGGGCGCGAAGCCGGCGCCGATGAGCCAGGCCAGATCCGAGGTCAGGGCCGCGCCGGTGTAGCGGTAGCGGGTGCCGAGGTTGCTCGTCACCGAGCCGGAGGTCTGGCCGTAGGACAGGCCGAGGAGGCCGAAGCCGACGAGCACGTAGATGGTCTGCCCGACCTCGCTGTCGCCCACCAGCAGGGGGGCGACGATGCTGCCCAGCGCGAACAGCAGGATGAGGCCGGCGGAGACGGCCACCAGGGTGCGGCGGCCGATCTGGTCGGCGACGATGCCCGAGATCACGATGGCGCCGGCCCCCACCATGGCGCCGGCGAACTGCACCATGAGGAACTCGCCCACCGAGCGCTGGGTGAACAGGTTGATCCACGAGATCGGGAACACGGTCACGAGGTGGAACAGGGCGAAGCTCGCCAGCGGCACGAAGGCGCCGACGAGGATGTCGCGGCCATGGACCCGCACGGTCTCGAACACCGGCGTCGGCTCGAGCTCGCGCATCTCGATGAGGCGGACGAATTCCTCCGTCGCCACGAGGCGCAGGCGGGCGAACAGCGCGACCACGTTGATGGTGAAGGCGACGAAGAACGGGTAGCGCCAGCCGAAATCGAGGAAGTCGGCCTCCGACAGGTTGGCGAGGAAGAACGCGAACAGGGCGGAGGCCAGCATGAAGCCGATGGGCGCGCCGAGCTGCGGCATCATCGCGTACCAGCCGCGCTTTCCCTCGGGGGCGTTGAGGGCGAGCAGGGAGGCGAGGCCGTCCCAGGCGCCGCCGAGCGCCAGGCCCTGGCCGAACCGGAAGGCGGCGAGGAGCCAGATCGTGGTGGCGCCCAGCGTCGCGTAGTTCGGCAGGAACGCGATGGCCGCCGTGGAGCCGCCGAGGAGGAACAGCGCGATGGTGAGCTTGACCCCGCGCCCGTGGCGCCGGTCGATCTCCGTGAAGATCGCCGAGCCGATGGGCCGGGCGACGAAGGCGAGGGCGAACAGCGCGAAGGAATAGAGCGTGCCGGCCAGCGGCGTCACGAACGGGAAGAACACCTTCGGGAAGATCAGCACCGAGGCGATGCCGTAGACGAAGAAGTCGAAATACTCGGCGGCCCGGCCGATCACCACGCCGATGGCGATCTCGCCCGGCGCCACCGTGTGGTCCGAGGAGGTCTCGTGGGCGTGGCGCTCCGCCTCCGACGAGGACGGCACTGCGGTGTTTGCGCTCATCGGGGCACGTGTGCTCACTGGCTTGGGGCCCGGGGCCTGGGGCCCGGAATGCGGGCCGGCTGGGTGCCCGGAGGGCGGATTCGGGGTCCGGAGGGCGGCGGCCTCGCACGCGGCGCCGCGCCCCGTCGGTGGGCTGATTATGGCCTGAGGCGGGCCCGCGTCAAAGCGCAAGGCCCGGCGCCGCCCTGTCGCACCCGTCACGGTGCCCCTGAGGCGGTAAGGGACATTGCCTCGGGGGAAAGGGTTTGGCTATGCTCCGAGCGCCTACCTGAGAGCATACCTTTCCCCTTGTCAGGCCGGTCTGTTGCATCGCACTAGGCGACACGTTCGACGTGACGCTCATCGGCGGCACGGCACGGGCGGCATCATCGAGTCCGCGTCAGCCGATCCCATGACCGTCAAAATCCTCCGCACGCTCCTCCTCCTGCCCGTGTTCGGCCTGCTGTCGGGCTGCAACATGGTGCTCATGCAGCCGTCGGGCGACATCGCCACGCGGCAGCGCGACCTCATCCTGGCCTCCACCGGGCTGATGCTGCTGATCATCATCCCGGTGATCGTCGCCACCCTGTTCTTCGCCTGGCGCTACCGCGAATCGAACAAGGAGGCGGCCTACGATCCCGACTGGCACCACTCGACCCACCTCGAGGTGCTGATCTGGTCGGCCCCCCTGGTCATCGTCATCGCGCTGGGCGCGCTCACCTGGATCAGCACCCACACCCTCGACCCGTACCGGCCGCTCAGCCGCCTCGACGCGTCGCGGCCCCTGCCGAAGGACGTCAAACCCCTCGTGGTCGAGGTCGTCGCACTCGATTGGAAGTGGCTGTTCTTCTACCCAGATCAGGGCATCGCCACCGTCAACGAGATCGCCGCCCCCGTCGATGTGCCCATCACCTTCAAGATCACGGCCGCCACGGTGATGAACTCGTTCTTCATTCCGGCCCTCGCCGGGCAGATCTACGCCATGCCCGGCATGGAGACGAAGCTGCACGCGGTGATCAACAAGCCCGGCATGTTCGAGGGCATGTCGGCCAATTACAGCGGCTCGGGCTTTTCGCGCATGAACTTCCGCTTCGTCGGCCTCGATCAGGCCGGCTTTGACGACTGGGTCGCCAAGGCCAAGGCGGGCAACAAGCCGCTCAGCCGCGAGGCCTACCTCGAACTCGAGCGGCCGAGCGAGCGCGAGCCCGTGACCTTCTACTCGTCGGTGGCGCCCGGCCTCTACGGGCAGGTGCTCAACATGTGCGCCGTGCCGGGCAAGATGTGCATGCACGAGATGATGGCCATCGACGCCAAGGGCGGCGCCGGCAAGGACAGCCAGGCCAACCGCGCCCGCCTCGAATACGACAACCGCTACGCCGAGCGCGGCGACGAGGGCAACGCCGCCACCGTGGGCGGGTCCGGGCGCTCGTCGCACAGCCCCGAGCAGCCGCAGGGCATGAAGCCGAAATCCACGGCGCCCGAGGTCAAGCCGCATTCGGGATCGGAGCATTTCGGCCACGATCATTCCGGTCACGCGCACGGGGATGCGGCGCCCGCCGGCGACCAGCCCAAGGGCGGCGAAACCAAGAGCGGCGAAACGAAAAGCGACGGGCCCGGCGGCGCCGATCCCGTCGCCCCCGGTCAGCTCAACAAGTAACGCGGACGCCTCCGCCCGCTTCCCGATTCGGCACTCCTCTCACGAGACAGGCCCATGTTCTCCAATCCGGACCTTCAGAAGCTCCTGTTCGGGCGACTGACCCTCGACGCCGTGCCCCTGCATGAGCCGATCCTGCTCATCACCTTCGCCATGGTCGGCCTCGGCGGCCTCGCGGTCCTCGGCGGCCTCACCTATTTCCGCCTCTGGGGTCCCCTGTGGCGCGACTGGTTCACCAGCGTCGATCACAAGAAGATCGGCATCATGTACATCGTGCTGGCCCTGGTCATGCTCCTGCGCGGCTTTGCCGACGCCCTGATGATGCGCGCCCAGCAGGCCATGGCGTTCGGCCCCAACGAGGGCTACCTGCCGCCGCACCACTACGACCAGATCTTCACGGCCCACGGCGTGATCATGATCTTCTTCGTGGCGATGCCCCTGGTCACCGGCCTGATGAACTTCGTCGTGCCGCTGCAGATCGGCGCCCGCGACGTGGCGTTCCCGTTCCTCAATAACTTCAGCTTCTGGATGACGGTGGCCGGCGCCGTGACCGTGATGGCGTCCCTGTTCGTCGGCGAGTTCGCCCGGACCGGCTGGCTCGCCTATCCGCCCCTGTCGGGACCGGCCATGAGCCCCGGCGTCGGCGTCGACTACTATATCTGGGCCCTGCAGATCGCCGGCATCGGCACGCTGCTATCGGGCATCAACCTCATCGCGACGATCGTGAAGATGCGGGCCCCCGGCATGGGCATGATGCGCATGCCGATTTTCACCTGGACGGCGCTCTGCACCAACATCCTCATCGTCGCCGCCTTCCCGATCCTCACCGCCGTTCTGGCGATGCTGTCCCTCGACCGCTACGTGGGCACGCATTTCTTCTCGAACGATCTCGGCGGCAACCCGATGATGTACGTGAACCTCATCTGGATCTGGGGTCACCCGGAGGTCTACATCCTGATCCTGCCGGCCTTCGGCGTGTTCTCGGAGATCACCGCCACCTTCTCGCGCAAGCGCCTCTTCGGCTACGCGTCCATGGTCTACGCCACGGTGGTGATCACCATCCTGTCGTACCTCGTCTGGCTGCATCACTTCTTCACCATGGGTTCGGGCGCCAGCGTGAACTCGTTCTTCGGCATCACGACGATGATCATCTCGATCCCGACGGGCGCCAAGATCTTCAACTGGCTGTTCACCATGTACAAGGGCCGCATCGACTTCGACGTGCCGATGCTCTGGACCATCGGCTTCATGGTGACCTTCACCGTGGGCGGCATGACCGGCGTGCTGCTCGCCGTGCCCCCGGCCGACTTCGTGCTGCACAACTCCCTGTTCCTCATCGCCCACTTCCACAACGTCATCATCGGCGGCGTGCTGTTCGGGATGCTGGCTGGCATCACCTACTGGTTCCCCAAGGCCTTCGGCTACAAGCTCGACGCGTTCTGGGGGAAGATGTCGTTCTGGTTCTGGCTCACGGGCTTCTGGTTCGCCTTCATGCCGCTCTACGTCCTCGGCCTCATGGGCGTGACCCGGCGGGTGCAGCACTTCGACGACCCCTCGTTACAGATCTGGTTCGTCATCGCGGCGTTCGGCGCCTTCCTCATCCTCCTCGGCATCGCCTCGTTCATCGTCACCCTGGTGGTGAGCTTCCTCAAGCGCGAGGAGCTGCGCGACCTCACCGGCGATCCGTGGAACGGCCGCACCCTCGAATGGGCGACCTCGTCGCCGCCGCCGGACTACAACTTCGCCTTCACGCCCGTGGTCCACGACCATGACGCGTGGTGGGACATGAAGAAGCGCGGCTACGTCCGGCCCCTGAGCGGCTTTCAGAAGATCCACATGCCGCGCGGCACCGCCACCGGCCTCATCCTCGGCGTGATCTCCATCGTCTTCTCGTTCGCGATGATCTGGTACATCTGGTGGCTCGCGGCCCTGACCTTCGTGGCACTGACGGTGGTCACCATCGGCCATACCTTCAACTACGCCCGCGACTTCTACATTCCCGCCGACGAGGTCGTCCGGACGGAGAATGCGCGCACGGCGCTTCTGGCGGAACGGGTCTAGGATCATGGCGGCGCATTCCACGGCGGCCTTCACCGCCGACGACTTCAAGGGACCGGGGGACACCCCGGTCTTCCTCGACGCGGACGGCAAGCACCATCCCGAGGGCGGGACGATGCTGGGCTTCTGGCTCTACCTGATGAGCGATTGCCTCATCTTCGCGGCCCTGTTCGCCGTCTACGCCGTGCTCGGGCGCAACTACGCCGCGGGGCCGTCGCCGAAGGACCTGTTCGACCTCAAGCTCGTCGCCCTCAACACCTCGATGCTGCTGTTCTCCTCCATCACCTATGGCTTCGCCATGCTGGAGATGGAGAAGGAGAAGCGCGGGCGGATGCAGCTCTGGCTCGCCGTCACAGGCCTGTTCGGCCTGTGCTTCATCGGCCTCGAGCTCTACGAGTTCCAGCACCTCATCCACGAGGGGGCGACGCCCCAGCGCAGCGCGTTCCTGTCGGCGTTCTTCACCCTGGTGGGCACCCACGGCCTGCACGTCAGCCTCGGCATCGTCTGGCTGGTGATTCTGATGGTGCAGGTCCAGCTGCGCGGGCTCGGCGATGAGAACAAGCGCCGCCTCATGTGCCTGTCGATGTTCTGGCACTTCCTCGACGTGGTCTGGATCGGCGTGTTCACCTTCGTCTACCTCATGGGAGTCCTTTGATGAGCGTCGCATCGGAGGACGCCAACGTCCGCGGCAGCGGCCGCGACGTCCACGAGGAGCCGGGCGGCCACGGCTCGTTCCGGGGCTACATGACGGGCTTCCTCCTGTCGGTGGTGCTGACCGCGATCCCGTTCTGGCTGGTGATGTCCGACGTGCTGGGGGCGCCGCGCCTCACCGGCCTCGTCGTCATGGCCTTCGCCGTGGTCCAGATCGTGGTCCACATGGTCTACTTCCTCCACATGAACACCAAGTCCGAGGGCGGCTGGACGATTCTCGCCCTGATCTTCACCCTGACCCTGGTGCTCATCACCCTCGTGGGCTCCGTGTGGGTCATGTACCACCTCGACACCAACATGATGCCGGCCGACCACGGCATGCACATGCCGGCCCCGCAATCGGTGCCCGTCGAGCCCGGGACGGCGGCCCCGCCGCCGCACCAGCACCAGCATTGATTCTTCACGGGCGGCCGCGTTCGATGAAGGCGGTCGTGTCGGTCCTGCAACCGGGTCGCGTTCCATGAGCGCGACCCGTCTGCGTCCGGGCCTGTGGGGCCTCGCCGTCGCCGCCTGTCTCCTGGCGGCGGGCCTCGTCGCCCTCGGGACCTGGCAGCTCCAGCGCCGCGCCTGGAAGCACGACCTCGTCGCCCGCATGGACGCCCGCCTCCAGGCCGCCGCCGTGCCGGCCACCGGGTGCCCCTGCGAGCCCTACACCCGCGTCTTCGCCGCTGGCGCATTCGCCCATGACCGCGAGACCCTGGTCCAGGCCGTCACCGAGGCCGGGCCGGGCTTCTGGGTGCTGACCCCCCTGGTGGGGGAGGGCGGTGCGATCCTGATCAACCGCGGCTTCGTGCCGAGGGAGCGGCGCGACCCCGCCACGCGGGCGGCCGGCCAGGTCGCCGGCCCCGTGCGCGTCACCGGCCTCCTGCGCCTCACCGAGCCCGGCGGCGCTTTTTTGCGGAGTAACGATCCGGCCGGGGGACGCTGGTACTCGCGGGATGTAGCCGGCATCGCGGCTTCACGCGGGCTCTCGGGGGCGGCGCCGTACTTCGTCGACGCCGACGCCACGCCCAATCCCGGCGGCCTGCCCGTGGGCGGCCTCACGGTCGTGGCGTTTCCCGACAACCACCTCGTCTACGCGCTGACCTGGTTCACCCTCGCGGCCATGGTCCTCGGTGCGCTGGCCTACACCCTGCGCGATGCCCTGCGGTCCCGGAACGATCGTTCCGCCTGAATACCGGGGGAGGGGGCTTCGCGACGCACGACGCGTGCGGAGCGGAGTCCGAGGGTGGCCGCGCGGGGGAGGGGTTTTGGGACCCCGGGGATGGCATATCCTGCCGGAAACACCCCTTGCGCTGCCGAGGTGGCCCAAGGGCGGCTTTCGCCGGGCCCGTCGCAAAAAATTCGCGTCCCTGTCATCCGGGGTGTTGACGGGGCGATTGGGGGTCCGTATACCCCGGTCATCGGCGGCGGCGAGCGGGACTTTCGGGTCTGGCGGATGCTGCGGCCGGTACATCTCGGAGACGATTTATCGGATGGATGATCCGGCCTTGGCTGGATGATCCACTGTTTTCGTCTCTCGGGTGTCGTTCTGTCGGCGGGGTGGTTTGGCGGGTTCGCTGGATTGTCCGGGTTGACAGGATGGCGACGGGGTTCTAGACGCTCCGGACCGCTGGGACGACTCACCGATGGTGTGGTCGGTACCACGATTTTCCAAGTCTGGCAATCGGGTTTCGTGCGGGTGACCGCGCGGTCTGGTTGGATCGGGTTTCCGGAGTGATCCGGCGTTCTTTGACAAGTGAATCTGAGAAAGAGAAGCGTGGACGGCGTTGTCCTTGCGGATTGTTCTAACGAACAATCGTGAGACGATTGCCGAGACACACTTCGAGAGCTCACACCGGAACGACGGAAACGTCTTCTGGTTTGTGTGCTTCCGTTATGATGTGATCGGTCTAGATCAACTCTTCAACTTGAGAGTTTGATCCTGGCTCAGAGCGAACGCTGGCGGCAGGCTTAACACATGCAAGTCGA
>NZ_VRUZ01000058.1:0-26250 GCF_008039485.1 Methylobacterium sp. WL69
GCCCTCGGCTTCAGGCCCCCGGCCGTGCGCCCCCGCGCGAGGTGAGCCCATGAACGCGACCGTTCCGTTTCCGGCCAAGATCGATCCCTCGGTCCTGGCCGCCCGCCTGTCGGACGAGCGCGCGCCCGACATCGTCGAGGCCCTCAACGCGGAGGCGCCCGAGGTCGCCGCCGCGATTCTCCTCGGCCTGCCGCACGAGCGCGCCGTCGAGGTCCTCGACCAGCCCGAACTCGACGACGCCGCCGACATCATCGAGATGCTGCCGCGCGACCGGGTCGCCTCCTACCTCTCGGGCATGTCGGCCGACCGCATCACCGACCTGTTCCGCGAGATCGAGGAGCCCGGACGCTCGGACCTCCGCGCCCGCCTCGATGCCGAGACCCGCGGCGCCGTCGATCGCCTCAGCGCCTACGGCGAGGAGAGCGTCGGCTCCCTGATGACCACGGAATTCGTCACCGTGCCGGGCGACTGGACCATCCGCCAGACCCTCGACCACGTCCGCCAGGTCGAGAAGACCCGCGAGACCATCTACTCGATCTTCGTCCTCGATCCCCGCACCCGGGCCCTGACCAAGGCGGTGCCCCTGCGCCGCCTCATCTCGGGCGACCCCGACGACAACGTGCTCTCCGTCGCCCCGGGCCGGCGCCCGCTGGCGGTCTCGCCCACCGCGAGCCGCGAGGAGGCCGCGCGCCTCATCTCCAAGTACGATCTCCTGGCGCTCCCCGTCATCGACGCCGTCGGCCACCTCATCGGCATCGTCACCGTCGACGACATGATCGACGCCATGGTGGAGAAGCAGACCCAGGACGTGCAGCGCTTCGGCGGCATGGAGGCCCTGCCCGAGCCCTACATGGAGATCGGCTTCTTCACGATGATCCGGAAGCGGGCCGGCTGGCTCTGCGCCCTGTTCCTCGGCGAGATGATGACCGCCACGGCCATGCAGGGCTTCGAGGGCGAGCTGGAGAAGGCCATCGTCCTGACCCTGTTCATTCCCCTCATCATGAGTTCGGGCGGCAACTCGGGCAGCCAGGCGACCTCCCTGCTCATCCGTGCCCTGGCGCTGCACGAGATCCGCCTGCGCGACTGGTGGCGGGTGGCGATCCGCGAGGTGCCCACGGGCCTCGTCCTCGGGACGATTCTGGGCGTCATCGGCATCGTCCGCATCGTCGTCTGGCAGAAGACCGGCCTGTACGATTACGGGGTGCACTGGCCCCTGGTGGCCGCGACGGTGGGCGCGGCGCTGGTCGGCATCGTCACCTTCGGCTCGCTCACGGGCTCGATGCTGCCGTTCCTGCTCCAGCGCCTCGGCTTCGATCCGGCCACGGCCTCGGCGCCGTTCGTCGCCACCCTCGTCGATGTCACCGGGCTGGTGATCTACTTCTCCGTGGCGATGCTGATCCTGAAAGGGACGCTCCTGTGACAAACGCCGCCGGATGAACTTCCGGTGACGCGGGGTCGCATTGCAAAAAATTGCCGGAGGGTGCTTGCCTCCGGCGGGCTGACTTTCCTTCGAAAGCCTCTAATGTCCCGCCCGGCCACGGCGCGCCCCGCGCGCCCCGGCCGTGCCCGTATCCCCGGCTCGGAGTCCGACACTTGGCGAACCACGCGGCTACCCCCTCGGCCACCACGGCCGTCAATGCCGACGGCACCGTACCCGGGACGGACGGCACGCGGCGCGACTTCATGTTCCTCGCCACCGGCGCGGCCCTCGCCGTCGGCACCGGCGCCCTGGTCTGGCCCTTCGTCGCCTCCATGGCGCCCGATGCCGAGACCATCGCGGCGGGCGCCCCCCTCGAGGTCGACCTGTCGCCGATCCAGGAAGGCCAGATCGTCAACGTGTTCTGGCGCGGCAAGCTCATCTTCGTGCGTCACCGCACCGAGAAGGAGATCAAGGAGGCCGCCGCCGTCCCGATGAAGGACCTAATCGATCCGCAGGCCGACGCCGCCCGGGTGAAGGAGGGCCACGCCAAGTGGCTCGTGGTCTACGGCAACTGCACCCATCTCGGCTGCGTCCCCATCGGCCACCAGGGCCAGTACGAGGGCTGGTCGTGCCCCTGCCACGGCTCCCTCTACGACACCTCCGGCCGCGTGCGCCGCGGTCCCGCCCCGACGAACCTTCCGGTTCCGCCCTACGCCTTCGAGACCGATGCCAAGATCCGCATCGGCGAAGAGGGCGGCAAGGCCGCGGCCTGAGGAAGGGCGACGGGATTTCATGCAATCATCTTCGAAGCGGGTAGCCCCATGAGCGCACACGCCAACACCTACGTTCCCAAGAGCCGCGTGGCGAAGTGGTTCGAATCGCGGCTGCCCCTGGTCGGGCTGGTCCACTCGTCGTTCGTCGCCTTCCCGGTGCCGCGCAACCTCAACTATTTCTGGACCTTCGGCGCGATCCTCATCGCCATGCTGATGTCGCAGATCGTCACCGGCATCTGGCTGGCGATGCACTACGACCCGTCGGCCGCCAACGCGTTCAACTCCGTCGAGCACATCATGCGCGACGTGAATTACGGCTGGCTCCTGCGCTACATGCACGCCAACGGCGCGTCGATGTTCTTCGTCGCCGTCTACATCCACATGTTCCGGGCGCTGTACTACGGCTCGTACAAGGCCCCGCGCGAAATCCTCTACATCCTCGGCGTGATCATCTACCTCCTGATGATGGCCACCGCCTTCCTCGGCTACACCCTGCCGTGGGGCCAGATGAGCTTCTGGGGCGCCACCGTCATCACCAGCATCCTGGGCGCCATCCCCATCGTCGGCGAGACGGTGCAGAGCCTGCTCTGGGGCGGCTACTCGGTGGGCAGCCCGACCCTGAACCGGTTCTTCTCGCTCCACTACCTGCTGCCGTTCATGATCCTCGGCGTCGTCGTGCTCCACGTCTGGGCCCTGCACGTCACCGGCCAGAACAACCCCGCCGGCATCCCGATCAAGTCGAGCAAGGACGCGGTGCCGTTCACGCCCTACGCCACGGTCAAGGACGTGTTCGCCACCGTCGTGTTCGGCATCTTCTTCGCCTACTGGATCTTCTACCAGCCGAACTACCTCGGCCACGCCGACAACTACGTCCCGGCCAACGCCGCCGTGACCCCGGCCCACATCGTGCCGGAATGGTACTTCCTGCCGTTCTACGCGATCCTGCGGGCGGTGCCGGACAAGCTCGGCGGCGTGATCCTGATGTTCAGCGCCGTGATCATCCTCGCCTTCGCGCCCTGGCTCGACACCTCGCGGGTGCGCTCGGCCAATTACCGCCCGATCTACCGTCAGTTCTTCTGGCTGTTCGTCGTGGTCACGGTCCTGCTCGGCTGGCTCGGCGCCAAGCCGCCGGAGGGCGGCTACGTCATCGCCGCGCGCCTGTGCACGGCCTACTACTTCCTCCACTTCCTCGTCGTGATGCCCCTCGTCGGCCTCTTCGAGACGCCCGACCGCCTGCCGGACTCGATCCTCGAGAGCGTCACCGGTCCGGGCAAGCAGGTCTCCGGGTCTGGCATGCCGGCCGGGGCCGCGGCCGCACCGCAGTCCAAGGGTTGAGGGTAGGGGACTTTTGAGAACCATGAAAACCACCCGCCTCCTCGCCGCGACCCTCGTCGCGGCCACCCTCAGCGTCACCCTGGCCTCGGCGGAGGAGGAGCACGGCGCTCCCCAGCCGCCGCGCCAGGCGTGGAGCTTCGCCGGCATGTTCGGCCGCTTCGACCAGGCCCAGCTCCAGCGCGGCTTCCAGGTCTACCGCGAGGTCTGTTCGAGCTGCCACGGCATGAGCCTCGTCCGCTTCCGCAACCTCGCGGAGCCGGGCAGCCCCGGCTTTTCCGCCAGCCAGGTCAAGGCGCTCGCCGCCGAGTACAAGGTCAAGGAACAGAACGATTCCGGCGAGGACGTCGATCGGCCGGCCCGGGCCGCCGACGCCTTCCCGTCGCCGTTCCCCAATGAGAAGGCCGCCGCCGCCGCCAACGGCGGCAAGGCCCCGCCGGACTTCTCGGTGCTGGCCAAGGCCCGCACCTTCGAGCGCGGCTTCCCGAAGTTCCTCACCGACGCCCTGCCCATCGTCGGCTACACCGAGCACGGCGTCGACTACATCCACGCGGTGCTCGACGGCTACGAGGACCCGCCGGCCGGCAAGGAGGTCCCCTCGGGCACGTACTGGAACAAGTACTATCCCGGCCACCTCATCGCGATGCCCAAACCCCTGAGCGACGGTCAGGTCACCTACGCCAAGACCGACAAGGGCGAGCCGGTGGTGCCGGAGACGGTCAGCCAGTACGCGACCGACGTCGCCGCGTTCATGGCCTGGACCGCCGAGCCGCACATGATGGCGCGGAAAGCCCTGGGCCTGCGGGTGATCCTGTTCCTCATCGTGCTCTCGGGCCTGCTCTACTACGTCAAGAAGAAGATCTGGGCGAAGGTCGGCGGCGAGGTCCACGGCCTCCAGCCGGAACTGCACAAGACCTACTGAGCCGATCGGACCCGACCGAGCCGATCGAACGCGGCGGGGCTCGACACGGGCGCCGTCCTCACCGAAACACCACAGCGCCGGCGTCCCACACGGGGGCGACCGGCGCTGAGTTCATGGAGCGACGGATGACGCAAGCGGTGCTCGGCGTGATGGGCGGCTCGGGGGTCTACGACCTGCCGGGCCTGGAGGATGTTCGCGAAGAGGCGGTGCGGTCCCCCTGGGGCGAGCCCTCGGACGCCCTGCGCATCGGCCGGATCGGCCGGACCAAGGTGGTGTTCCTCGCCCGCCACGGACGCGGCCACCGCCTCTCGCCCACCGGCATCAACTACCGCGCCAACATCGACGCGATGAAGCGGGCCGGCGTCACTGACCTCGTCTCGCTCTCCGCCTGCGGCTCGTTCCGCAGCGAGCTCCATCCCGGCCTGTTCGTCCTCGTCGACCAGTTCGTCGACCGCACCCATGGCCGCGAATCCTCGTTCTTCGGCAACGGCTGCGTCGCCCACGTATCCCTGGCCCACCCCATCGGCCCGGCCCTGCAGGGGCGGATCGCCGACGCGGCCCAGGCGGAGGAGATCGCGGTCCATCGCGGCGGCACCTACGTCTGCATGGAAGGCCCGCAATTCTCGTCCTACGCCGAGTCCACCACCTACAAGGCGCAGGGCTACGACGTCATCGGCATGACCAACATGCCCGAGGCCAAGCTCGCCCGCGAGGCCGAGATCACCTACGCCACCATCGCCATGGTGACGGATTTCGACTGCTGGCATCCGGGCCACGACGCAGTCGACGTCGCCGCCGTGGTCGCCGTGGCCCGCGCCAACGCCGACAAGGCCGCCCGCCTCGTCGCCCGCCTCGCCCGCGATTTCCCGGAGGCGCGCGAGGCCTGCCCCGTCGGCTCCGACCGGGCCCTCGACGGCGCCATCATGACCGCCCCGGCCCAGCGCGATCCGGCCCTGCTCACCAAGCTCGACGCCGTGGCGGGCCGCGTCCTGAACGGGTGATGCTCGGGTTCCCTCTCCTGGAAGGAGAGGGACAGGGTGAGGTGTGGGACTTATTCGGAGAGTTCACGACCCTCACCCCAACCCTCTCCCAAACAGGAGAGGGGGTCCGTCGCGCTTCGTGCCGACGCGTCGTGGCTTTCGAAAGCAGCCGCCGGGCGGTGGCGTGGATGTCGTAGCTTTTAACGGGAGGGGACCCGCGCTCGATATCGAGCTTGAGGGACAGACGGGATCGGCCGAGCGAATGGCCCGGAAACCGAGTGAATCGCGGGCCCGCTCCCTTCACAGGCGGGCCCCGTTGGCACTAGAAGGCGGGCTCGACCCCGGAATTCGACCGCACAAGAGCAAATTTCAGGCATGCGCGCCGCCAGCATCGACCGCCGCACGGCGGAGACCGACGTCCACGTGGCGGTCAACCTCGACGGGACCGGCCGCGCCACCATCGCGACGGGCGTCGGCTTCCTCGACCACATGCTCGAATTGATGGCGCGCCACGCCCTGTTCGACATCGAGGTCTCGGTCACCGGCGACCTCCACGTCGATCAGCACCACACCACGGAGGATGCCGGCATCGCGCTCGGCCAGGCCTTCGCCCAGGCGCTGGCCGACAAGAGCGGCATCGCGCGCTACGCCGACATCCACCTGCCCATGGACGAGGCCCTGACGCGGGTCGCGGTCGACATTTCCGGCCGGCCGTTCCTCGTGTTCCGCACCGCCTTCAAGGTGGAGAAGATCGGGCAGTTCGACACCGAACTCGTGCGCGAGTGGTTCCAGGCCTTCGCCATGAACGCCGGGATCACGCTCCACGTCGAGACCCTCTACGGCGACAACGCCCACCACATCGCCGAGAGCTGCTTCAAGGGTCTGGCCCGCGCCTTGCGGCAGGCCGTCGCCGTCGATCCGCGCGAGGGCGGCCGCGTTCCCTCGACCAAGGGCTCGCTCTGACCGAACGGGGTCGCACGAGAGGACACGCCATGCGCACCTACACGCTGCACCTCGATCGGGACGCCCTCGCGGGCGAGGTTCACGGACTCGAGCGCGCGCACCTCGTGCCCGACGGCTTCTCGTGGGCGGCCTTCGCCTACGGGCCCCTGTGGTTCCTGTTTCATCGCCTGTGGCTCAGCGCGCTGGGCGTCCTCGCCCTCCTGGCCGCCACGGCCTATCTCGGCCACGCGGCCGCGCTGAACCCGGTCGCCGGCTTCGTCGTCGCCTTGCTCGTGCAGCTGCTCGTCGGCCTCGAAGCCTCGTCCCTGCGGCGCTGGACCTATGCCCGCCGGGGCCGCCCGGTGCGGGATGCCGTGCTGGCGGGCAGCCTCGAAGAGGCCGAGATGAAGGCCGCCGCCCGCTGGCTCGACGGCACCGCCCCGGCGCGCCCGACGCTGGCGCCCTACGCCAACGCCCCGTCCCGCACGGGCGAGGCCGCCATCGGCATGTTCCCGTTCAGCGAGGGCCGGCGGTGACGCCCGAGACCGTCGCGATCATCGATTACGGCTCGGGCAACCTGCATTCGGCGGCCAAGGCCTTCGAGCGCGCCGCCCGCGAGGCCGGCCTCGACAGCCGCATCGTGCTGACGTCGGACGCCGAGATCGTGGCGAGCGCCGACCGCGTCGTGCTGCCGGGCGTCGGCGCCTACGCCGATTGCCGCGCCGGCCTCGATGCCGTGCCCGGCATGGTCGCGGCCATGACCCACGCGGCCAAGGTCCGGGCCCGTCCGTTCCTCGGCATCTGCGTCGGCATGCAGCTCCTGGCCACCCGCGGCCTCGAATACGCGACGACGCCGGGCCTCGACTGGATTCCCGGCGATGTCGGCCCGATCCGCCCCGCCGATCCGGCGCTCAAGGTGCCGCATATGGGCTGGAACACCCTGACGGCCGACCGCGACCACGCGCTGCTCGCCGGTATTCCCCTCGGCGAGGACGGCCTGCACGCCTACTTCGTCCACAGCTTCGCCCTGCAGCCGTCGCATCCCGCCGACACGGTGGCCCACAGCGATTACGGCGGGCCCGTCACCGCCATGGTGGCGCGGGACAACGTCGCCGGCACGCAGTTCCACCCCGAGAAGAGCCAGCATCTCGGCCTCGCCCTCCTGGCGAATTTCCTGGCATGGCGGCCGTAGGCCCCCACCCCGCCCAACGTACAGCCCGAAAGCGAACCGACGCGTGATCCTGTTCCCGGCCATCGATCTCAAGGAAGGGCGCTGCGTTCGCCTCGTGCAGGGCGACATGGCCCAGGCCATCGTGTTCAGCGACGATCCGGCCGCCCAGGCCGCCGTGTTCGAGGAACAGGGCTTCCCCTGGCTGCACGTGGTCGACCTCGACGGCGCCTTCGCGGGCGCACCGATGAACGCCGACGCCGTCGACGCGATCCTGGCCCGGACCAAGCTGCCGGTGCAGCTCGGCGGCGGCATCCGCGAGATGAAGACCCTGGAGGCGTGGCTCGCCAAGGGGGTCAGCCGAGTCATCATCGGCACGGCCGCCGTCCGCGACCCCGCCTTCGTCCACGAGGCGGCGCGGCTCTATCCCGGAAAGATCGCCGTGGGCATCGACGCCAAGGACGGCCGCGTCGCCGTCGAGGGCTGGGCCACCACGTCGAGCATGACCGCCGAGGAACTCGGGCGCCGGTTCGAGGATGCCGGGGTCGCCGCCCTGATCTACACGGACATCGCCCGCGACGGCATCCTCAAGGGCCTCAACATCGAGATGACCCTCGGCCTCGCCCGCGCCGTCACCATCCCGGTGATCGCCTCGGGCGGCCTCGCCTCCATCGACGACGTCCACCGCCTTCTCGAGCCCGACTGCGCCCTGCTCGCCGGCGCCATCACGGGCCGCGCCCTCTACGACGGCCGCATCGACCCGCGGGAGGCGCTCGCCGCCATCGCCAGGGCCAAGGGCAACGCGGCGGCCACGGGTGGGATCGCGAAAGCAAAGGGCGCTTGAGCGTCGTCGACGAGATCGTCCGGAGCGCGGTGTCGCGCCTCGGCGTCGTCCGCGTCAGCAGCGCCCTCAATCCGCTGCTCTACCTCGCCCTCGTCGTCGTCCCCGGTTCCTGGCTGTGCGCCTGGATCTTCCTGGAAGACCCGGTCCTGCGATACGGCTTCAGCGGCTTCGGAGCCCTCTTCGCCCTCGGGTTTCTCGGCCACTACACGCGCTTCGCGATCAAGGACCCCGATCGTCTGCAGTCCGAAGAGCATCTGGCACGGATGGAGGAACTCGCTATCATCGAGCGAAAGGGGCGGAAGGGCAGCGAGATCGTTCGCCTGCCCCATGGCGATCCGCCGGGCCTCGAACAGGAGCCGCCGCCCGTGATACGCGGCGTGGACGATCGATGAACACGTATCTGCTCACGTTCGATCAGGCGACGGCGTCGCGCACGGCCGTCGTCGCGCAGATCGACGGCCTCCGGGAAATCGCGAACTGGATGTTCTTCTTCGACAACGCGGTGTGCCTGGTTTCCGACGAGTCCGTCGAGCGGCTGACCGGACTGCTGAGGGAGCGGCTTCCCGAAACACATTTTCTCGTGGTGAAGCTCGAACAGAGCAAGCGCGGTGGTTGGCTCCGCCAATCCGTCTGGGATTTCATCAAGTCCCCCAAGCCCGTCAACAGCTAGGCATCTTGTGCTCAAGACCCGCATCATCCCCTGCCTCGACGTCAAGGACGGCCGCGTCGTCAAGGGCGTGCAGTTCCTCGAACTGCGCGACGCCGGCGATCCCGTGGAGGCGGCCAAAGCCTACGACGCCGCCGGGGCCGACGAGCTCTGCTTCCTCGACATCACCGCGAGCCACGAGGACCGCGGCACGCTCCTCGACGTGGTGAGCCGCACGGCGGAGGCCTGCTTCATGCCGCTCACCGTCGGCGGCGGCATCCGCACGGTGGCGGACATCCGCACCCTGCTGCTCGCCGGGGCCGACAAGGTTTCCATCAACACCGCCGCCGTCGCCGATCCCGACTTCGTCGCGCGGGGGGCGGAAAAGTTCGGCAGCCAGTGCATCGTCGTTGCCATCGACGCCAAGCGCACCTCCGCGCCGGGCGAGCCTGAATCCTGGCAGATCTTCACCCATGGCGGGCGCAAACCCACGGGCCTCGACGCCATCGCGTTCGCCCGCACGGTGACGGCGCGCGGGGCCGGCGAGTTGCTCGTCACCTCCATGGACCGCGACGGCATGCGCTCGGGCTACGACCTGGCGCTCACCCGCGCCATCGCCGATGCCGTGAGCGTACCGGTGATCGCGTCGGGCGGGGTCGGCGGCCTCGACGACCTCGTGGCCGGGGTCCGCGACGGCCATGCCAGCGCCGTGCTCGCCGCCTCGATCTTCCATTTCGGGGAAGCCAGCATCGGCGAGGCCAAGGCCCACATGGCGGCGGCGGGCCTGTCCATGCGCCGCGACGCTTGACGCCGGGTCCGGAAGCGGGTTTGCCCCATGATCAGGAATGCCGCCGCCCCCGCCGGGTGGCACGATAAGTCCGGACCGCCGGACTCCAGGACCGTATGACCCACTTCACCCTCGCCGACCTGGATGCCCTCGTGGCGGATCGCGCCAAGGCCCCGGCCGACCAATCCTACACCGCCAAGCTCCTGTCCGGGGGGCCGGCGAAGCCGGCGAAGAAGCTCGGCGAGGAAGCCGTCGAGGCCGCCATCGCCGCGGTGCAGGGCGACCATGACGGTTTGGTGAGCGAGGCGGCGGACGTGCTCTACCACCTCGTGGTGCTCCTGCGCGCCGGCGGCGTCGCCCTCGACGAGGTGATGGCCGAATTGGAACGGCGCACCGCCCAGAGCGGCATCGCCGAGAAGGCCGCCCGGAGGCACACGTGACCGGGGCCGCCGTCGCGGCGCCGCACCCGGAGCGCGACCCCGCCATCGGGCAGGACCCCGTCACCGGCCTCGGGCCGGAGCGGCTCTCGCCCTACCGCCTGTTCGCCCGCGAGGAATGGGCGCAGCTGCGCGCCGACACGCCCCTCACCCTCACCGCCGAGGACGTGACGCGCCTGCAATCCCTCAACGACCCGATCTCGGTGGAGGAGGTCGAGGCGATCTACCTGCCCCTGTCGCGCCTGCTCTCCCTCTACGTCGCGGCGACGCAGGGGCTGTTCAAGGCGACCCAGCGCTTCCTCATGGCCGAGCGCGAGGCCAAGGTCCCGTACATCATCGGGGTGGCCGGCTCCGTGGCGGTGGGCAAGTCCACCACGGCGCGGGTGCTCAAGGCCCTGCTGGCGCGCTGGCCCAACACCCCGAAGGTCGATCTCATCACCACGGACGGCTTCCTGCTGCCCAACGCCGAACTCCGGGCCATGGGTGCCATGGAGCGCAAGGGGTTCCCGGAGAGCTACGACACGGCGGCACTCCTACGCTTCCTCACGGACATCAAGGCCGGCAAGAAGCAGGTGGCCGCCCCCCTGTACTCCCACCTCGTCTACGACGTGGTGCCGGGCGAGGAGCGGGTGGTGGATTCCCCCGACATCCTCATCGTCGAGGGCCTCAACGTGCTGCAGCCGGCGCGCCTGCCCCGCGACGGCACCGCGATCCCGTTCGTGTCCGACTTCTTCGACTTCTCGATCTACCTCGACGGCCACGAGGACGACCTGCACCGCTGGTACGTCAACCGCTTCCTGCGCCTGCGCCAGACGGCGTTCCGCGATCCCCTGTCGTACTTCCGGCGCTACGCCGAGGTGACGGAGGCCGAGGCCCTCGAGATCGCCGACACCCTGTGGACCACCATCAACCTGCCGAACCTGCGCGACAACATCCTGCCGACCCGCCAGCGCGCGAGCCTGATCCTCGCCAAGGGCGCCAGCCATCGCATCGAGAGCGTGGCGCTGCGCCGGTTGTAAGGTTCGGGCCGAGACGCCCGGCGCGTCTGCCTCATATTGCTGCGGGCGGACCGCCTGAGGCGATTGGCCCCGTGGGGCACAACTGTTAGATCTCCCGCCACGACCCGTGGCGGTGGAGACGACGATTTCCGATCAAGCGTGGGCAACCGGCCTCGGCCTCGTTGCCGTCCTCGTCCTCGTCCTGGCCAACGGGTTCTTCGTGGCCGCCGAGTTCGCCCTCGTCTCGGTCCGCAGGAGCAGGGTGTCGGAACTCGTCACCGAGCGCCGGACCAACGCCACCGCCCTGCAGCGCGCCACCGACCAGCTCGACGCGCACCTGGCCGCGACGCAGCTCGGCATCACCATCTCGTCCCTGGCGCTCGGCTGGGTCGGCGAGCCGGCCCTGGCCCACCTCATCGAGCCGCTGCTGGCCTGGCTGCCGTCCTCCGTGAGCGCGGTCGCCACCCACACCATCGCGGTGGCGATCTCGTTCGTCATCATCACGGCCCTGCACATCGTGCTCGGCGAACTCGCCCCGAAGAGCCTCGCCCTCCAGCGCAGCGAGCGCACGGCGCTGGCCGTGGTCCGGCCGCTGAGCCTGTTCCTGTTCGTGTTCCGCCCGGCGATCCTGTTCCTCAACGGCCTCGGCAACGGCGTCGTGCGCCTGTGCGGCCTCAAGGCCGGCCACGGCGAGGGCTCCCTGCACTCGACGGCGGAACTGAACCTCCTGATCCAGGCGAGCCAGGAGGCCGGCCTGATCCGCGAGGCGCAGCAGGAGGCGGTGGAGCGCATCTTCTCCATCGGCGAGCGCAAGGTCCGCGACATCATCACGCCGCGCCACGAGGTCGAGTGGGTCGATGCCGACGACGACCGCGAGGCGATCCTGAAGGCCGTGCGCGAGTGCGACCACGCCCAGATCGTGGTCAGCCGGTCCCAGGTCGACGAGATCGTCGGCGTCGTGCGCAAGCAGGACCTGCTCAACCAGGTCCTCGACGGCGGCACCATCGACGTCCTGGCCGCGACCCAGCCGCCCACCGTCGTCCACGAGAGCCTGTCGATCCTCGCCGTCCTGGAGATCTTTCAGGCTCAGCCCGTGCGCATGGCCATCGTGGTGGACGAGTACGGCAGCCTCGAGGGCATCGTCACCCAGACCGACCTGCTCGAGGCCATCGCGGGCGACATCCCGGAGATCGGCGACGAGCCGGCGGTGGTCGAGCGCGGGGACGGCTCCCTGCTCATCGACGGAATGATGCCGGCGGGTCAGGCCTTCGAGCGCCTCGCCTTCGTCGAGCGGCCGGACACCGAGGACTTCGCCACCCTGGCGGGCTTCGTCATCTTCCAGCTCGGCCGCATCCCGTCCGCCGGCGACCATTTCGAAACCCATGGCTGGCGCTTCGAGGTCGTCGACATGGACGGACGCCGCGTCGACAAGGTGCTGGCGACGCCCATTCCCGCCTGACGGGGCGGACCGGGCGGGCCCCCTCGGCCGCGCCGGGTTCGACGGCGCGTGCCGGTTCCGTCTCGGCTCCCACGTTTCGAAACGAGGCGTCGCGGCGGGCTGAACGCCTTCCATGCCGAACGATCGCGGGCGGTCAGCCGACTTCGTCGGACTCCGAATCGCCGGGGCGGCGCAGGGTTTTGCCGCGGCGCCCCGATCCGGAGCGATTCGGCGCAGGGTCGGTTTCGCCCCCCCGAAGGCCGCAGGCCGGCCCGGGCGCCGCCGGGCGAGGGCGGGGCGCGCCGGCGGCGAATCCGCGAGCGCGCGGCCGATTCCCCCATCCGACGGGTTCCGGACATCATCGCCCCCCTGCCATCGAACACGGCGTTCAAGCGACGCGATCGGCGATTCTGAGGGTTTTCGGCTCGAAGAGCGCAACGATTCCGCGGAAATGAGCCGGACGGAGTGCGGACCGCCGCGCCGGCCGGGCCGCCGCGCCGTCCGCATCGATCCAAAAACCCGCTTCGTTTCAGATATTTAGCCGCCCAACCTGCGTTGCAACGCCGCAACACGGCGGGGGAGTTGCGCGCGCGATCACGTTTTCGTGTTGCCCCCTCGAACAGGCTTGCACAAAGTCAGTAAGCACCGGGCAAAATCCAGTGCAACACCGTGCAAACAGGCTAAAATGCCTGACATTTACAAATACAAAGACGACAAAGGTCGGTGTCCTTCGGACCGCTATCTCTGAAGTCGCCTATCCCCTGGGTTTCGAAGATTTTGGAGATATCAATGAAGCTCCTGAAGAGCTCGCTCCTCGCGTCCGCCGCATTTCTTGCAGCCGTCGCTGGAGCACAGGCCGCCGATCTTCCGATCAAGAAGGCCGCCCCCATCGAATACGTCCGCGTCTGCTCCGCCTACGGTAACGGCTTCTTCTACATCCCCGGCACCGATACCTGCATCCGGCTTTCGGGGCGCGCCCGCTTCGAGGTCGGCTATGCACAGACGGACAGCCGCACCGGCGGCAGCGGCGACACCACCGGCTACCGCGGCCTGGCCCGGATCAACGTCGATGCCCGCACGCAGACCGCCTACGGCACCCTGCGCGCCTTCACCCGCCTCGAATTCGCTTCCCGCACCGGCTCCACTCAGGGCATCCGCTCGGGCACCCAGGAGCGCATCGGCAACGCCTTCCAGGCCATCGGCCAGGATCAGGTCGGCCGCGTCCAGCAGTTCGTGAGCACCGAGAAGGCGTTCATCCAGTTCGCCGGCCTCACCGCCGGCCGCGCCTCGTCGTTCTTCGACTTCTACGCCCACGACTTCGAGATCATGGGCGGCACGGGTGGTTCGGACCTCGCCTCCACCAACCTGCTCGCCTACACGACGAAGCTCGGCACCGGCGGCCTCTCGGCCACAATCTCCCTCGAGGACCCGAGCTTCCGCCGCAACACCATCTTCTCGCAGGAGGCACAAACCTCCCCGGCGCCCCAGCGCGTCCTGATCAGCACCGATGCCTTCGGCCGCCCGGTCTTCGGCGCCGTCGACGTGTCCCAGCGCAACCGCGTCCCCGACTTCGTCGGGAGCCTGCGCTACGACGCCGCCTGGGGTTCGGCCCAGCTCTCGGCCGCCGCCAAGGAGCTGAACACCGCCAACTTCATCCAGGGCTACGCCGCGGGTGCTCCCCCGTCCGGCGTGCCCATCGCCAACTTCGCCGGCTTCACCCAGCGCCCCGCCTCCGAGTTCGGCTGGGCCGTGCAGGGCGGCGTGAAGATCAACCTGCCGTTCATCGCCCCCGGCGACACCCTCTACCTCCAGGGCGCCTACGGCGAGGGCGCGACCCTCTACACCGGCTACTCCGCGTACAACGGCTCCTACTCCTCGCGCACCAGCACCATCAACGGCGCCGCCTTCGACCCCTACATGTCGGACGCGACCCTCAACCCGCTCACGGGCAAGATCGAGCTCTCGACCTCGTTCACCGTCGTCGGTTCGTTCCTGCACTACTGGTCGCCCCAATGGCGTTCGGCCGTGTTCTCCAGCTACGGCGAATTGAAGTTCGCCCCCGGCGCCCGTGCCGGCAACGCCCTCGCCTACGCGACGGGCGCCGCCGGTGGCAGCGCGGCCGCCGTCAATGCCCTGGCGGGTTCGCAGTTCACCGGCGTCGTCGGCCAGACCTCGTTCGGCGTCAGCCCGGTCCTGCGCGACACCTATCAGATCGTCGCCGGCGCCAGCCTGATCTGGTCGCCCGTCAAGGATCTCGATATCGGCGTCGAGGGCCTCTACACCAAGGTCGGCGTCCAGAGCGGCCGCGTGGTCGATCAGACCCGCTCGCGCGGTGCCGTCACGGCGGCAAACATCGCCAACGGCAACGTCAAGACGGTGACCGCCGACGACACCTACCAGCTGCGCATGCGCATCCAGCGCGACTTCTGAGGCGACGCGAACCGGTCGGGTGTCGCCAAGATACCCGGCCGTTCACGAAGGCCGTCGTGACCCTGCTGTCCGCGCCCTGAGCGATGCCCGGCGAGACGGTGCCGGCCCGGCATTCCGTCCACAGGCCGCCGCCGGCCGGGCGGGACGGGCGGCGGCCCCGGATCGGAGTTCGCTGGGCTCGCACGCCCGAACCGAGGGTCTTCAGAAATAATCCCGCCCCTGCCTATGAATACATCGTTCAATATACCAAACGGGCACATTCGGCCGTTTTCACGCCGAAACGTGGAATCATTTTGCCGAAATGGGCGGAAACGTAGCACAGTCCGACCGACTGGGCGGAGCGGGGCGGGGCCGGCCGTCGCCCGGAAATCGTGCTCTTCCTCATACGCTTAGCCGCCTGTGCAACGTTGCACCGCCGCAACACGGGGGCGGAACCGCAGTACCGATCACGTTTTCGAGTTGCCCGACGGAACCGGCTCGCACAGAGTGACTGGGCACTGGGGGCATCGCCAGCGCAACACTTCTGCAAACCAGCGAAAACGCTCGGCTGTTGAAAGATAAGGACGACACGGGTCGGGTTCCTTTCGGATCATCATGCCTGCAGTCGTCCATCCCTCGGGTCTTGAAGCTTTTGGAGATATCAATGAAGCTCTTGAAGAGCTCGCTTCTTGCCTCTGCTGCGGGTTTCGCAGCCGTTGCCGGAGCACACGCAGCCGACCTCCCGGTCAAGAAGGCTGCCCCCATCGAATACGTCCGCGTCTGCTCCGCCTACGGCGCCGGCTTCTTCTACATCCCCGGCACCGATACCTGCATCCGTCTCTCGGGCCGCGCGCGCCTCGAAATCGGCTACCAGCAGCAGGACAGCCGCTCCGGCAGCAACGGCGACACCACCGGCTACCGCGGCCTGGCCCGTATCAACGTCGACGCCCGCACGCAGACCGCCTACGGCACCCTGCGCGCCTTCACCCGCCTTGAATTCGCCTCCCGTACCGGTTCGACCCAGGGCCTGCGCTCGGGCACCCAGGAGCGCATCGGCAACGCCTTCGGCGCCACCGGTCAGGATCAGTTCGGCCGCGTCCAGCAGTTCGTGAGCACCGAGAAGGCGTTCATCCAGTTCGCCGGCCTCACCGCCGGTCGCGCCTCGTCGTTCTTCGACTTCTACGCCCACGACTTCGAGATCATGGGCGGCACGGGTGGTTCGGACCTCGCCTCCACCAACCTGCTCGCCTACACGACCAAGCTCGGCACCGGCGGCTTCTCGGCCACGGTCTCGCTCGAAGATCCCAGCTTCCGCCGCAACACCATCTACTCGCAGGAGGCCACCACCTCCCCGGCACCCCAGCGCGTCCTGATCAGCACCGACGCCTTCGGCCGCCCGGTCTTCGGCGCCGTCGACGTGTCCCAGCGCAACCGCGTCCCCGACTTCGTCGGTGTCCTGCGCTACGACGCCGCCTGGGGTTCGGCCCAGCTCTCGGCCGCCGCCAAGGAGCTGAACACCGCCAACTTCATCCAGGGCTACTCGGCCGCTACCTTCGGCGCCCCGGCCGGCGTGCCCATCGCCAACTTCGGCGGCTTCACCCAGCGCCCCGCCTCCGAGTTCGGCTGGGCCGTTCAGGGCGGCGTGAAGATCAACATGCCGTTCATCGCCCCCGGCGACACGTTCTACCTCCAGGGCGCCTACGGCGAGGGCGCGACCCTCTACACCGGCTACTCCTCGTACAACGGGTCCTACGCCTCCCGCGTCAGCACCATCGCGGGCGCCGCCTTCGACCCCTACATGTCGGATGCGACCCTCAACCCGCTCACGGGCAAGATCGAGCTCTCGACCTCGTTCACCGTCGTCGGTTCGTTCCTGCACTACTGGTCGCCCGAGTGGCGTTCGGCGATCTTCGCCAGCTACGGCGAGCTGAGCTTCGCCCGCGGCGCCCGCTTCAACAACGCCCTGGCCTACGCCACCGCCACCGGCGCCCCCGGCGCCAGCGCCGCCACCGTCAATGCCCTCGCCGGCTCGCAGTTCACCGGCATCATCGGCACGCCGTCCTACAACGTCAGCCCCGTGCTGCGTGACACCTACCAGGTCGTCGCCGGCGCCAGCCTGATCTGGTCGCCCGTCAAGGATCTCGATATCGGCGTCGAGGGCCTCTACACCAAGGTCGGCGTCCAGAGCGGCCGGGTGGTCGATCAGACCCGCTCCAACGGTGCGGTCAACGCGATCAACCTCGCCAATGGCAACGTCAAGACGGTCACGGCCGACGACACCTACCAGATGCGCATGCGCATCCAGCGCGACTTCTAAGTCGACGCCGACCGGTCGGGTGTCGTCGCGACATCCGACCGGTGGAGACCATTCGAACTTCGAGACCTGTGAACTGGCCCGGCTGCGAAGCCGGGCCTTTTTGCGTCAGTCATCCCCGGCGACGGCAAATGCATGTCCGGCGAATGCATGTCCGGCGGCGGCACGTGCATTGCTAGTCGGACCCCGGCGCGCGAGCCCCCGCGCATTCCCTGCGATGCGTGGAAAACACCGATTGCTTCGGTGAGGACCGCCGCTAACTTGCTATAGGTACCTTGAGCGATGGCCGTCGCGGCGATCGCCCCCCGGAGTCAGCCTGCCCATGCGTTCGCGCCACTCAAGATCCGCCGTCACGGCGGCGTTCGTCGCCCTTGCGGTCTCGGCCACAGCTACGGGCGCCGCCCGGGCGGAGGACCTGACCGGGACCCTGAAGAAGATCAAGGAAACCAACCAGATCACCATCGGCTACCGCGACGCGTCGGTGCCGTTCTCCTACCTCGACAACGAGCAGAAGCCCGTCGGCTACGCCTTCGAGATCTGCAAGAAGATCGCCGAGGCGGTGAAGGTCCACCTCAAACTGCCGAACGTCGAGGTCAAGCTCAACCCGGTCACCTCCGCGACCCGCATCCCGCTCATCGCCAACGGGACCATCGACCTCGAGTGCGGCTCGACGACGAACAACCCCGACCGGCAGAAACAGGCCACCTTCACCAACACCCACTTCCTCACGGCCACCCGCTTCGTGTCGAAGAAGACGGCCAAGCTCGACAAGCTCGCCGACCTCAAGGGCAAGACCGTGGTCTCGACCTCGGGCACCACCAACATCCGCCAGATCAACGAGGCCAACACCGCGGGCAACCTCGGCATGACCATCCTGCCGGCCAAGGACCACGCCGAGGCGTTCCTCATGGTCGAGACCGGCCGCGCCGTCGCCTTCGTGATGGACGACGTGCTCCTCGCTTCCCTGGCCGCCAGTTCCAAGGACCCGGGCGCCTACACCATCTCGAGCGAGGCCCTGTCGAAGCCCGAGCCCTACGGCATCATGCTGCGCAAGGACGACGCCCCGTTCAAGGCGGTGGTCGATGCCGCCACGGCCAAGCTCTACAAGAGCCCCGAGGGCAAGGCGCTGTACGACACCTGGTTCACTAAGCCGATCCCGCCCCGCGGCATCAACCTGAACCTGCCCATGAGCGAGGCCATGGTGAAGACCTTCGCCAACCCGAGCGACAGCCCCGATCCGGCCGCCTACTGAGGCCGACCGCCCGATCCGATGACCCTGGGGGCTCCGGCGATGCCGGGGCCCCTTTTTCCGTCACGCCTGCCACACCCGGGGGAGGGGCACGCCCCGGTAGCCGACGAGGACGGCTTGCGCGAGCGCTCGCAGGGCCGCCGGGTCGGCCCCGAGGAAGCGCACCACGAGGTGGCCGTTCCAGGCGCTCGCCGCCGCCATCACGCCGTCCCGCGCACCCGCTTCGAGCAGGGCCCGCATCGCCTCCAGGCGGCCTTCCGCGCCCGGCGACATGTCGACGAGCGTCGCCATCGCCCGCGCGTCGCCGCCGATGGCGGCCCGCGTCAGGGCGTCCGCGATCGCCCCGTCGAGGCGGACCGAATCGGCGTAGGCGAGGCGGCCGTCGCGGCGGATGCGCCAGTGGTCGTGGAAGCGCCCGTCGCGAATCCGCTCGCCCCGCGCCACCCGCCCGAAGGTCACGGCCTCGAAGGCGAGCAGGCCCGCATCCCCCGCGAGATCGACGGTGAGGCTGCGCCGGAGGCTGACCCCGTCGAACAGGATCGTCTCCTGCGGCAGGAAGGCGAGGTGGCCGCCCGCCGCCACCGCGGCCGTCGTTTCGATCACCGTGCCGGGCCCGTCCGAGCGGTAGACCTTCTCCGCCGCCGTGGTGGTGAGGACGAGGCCGGCGCCGGCGCCCACGGCGACGGACACGGTGAACCGGTCGCCGCAGGCGATGCCGCCGGCGCTGTTCAGGAGCACCGCCTCGCACGGCCCCGCCGGCCCGCGCGGAAGGCGCACGCGCAGGGGACCGGATTCGGCGATGTCGAGGATCCGGGTGTCGTGCCCGATCCGTCCGACGCGCAGGTGCACGCGCCCGTCCGAGCGCTGGCGCGTCGGCGGCATGGAACGGTCGGGGAGCGTCACGTCGGGGCGTGGAACGGCGCGCGCCGACACCTCATGCGCCGGTGGCCACGGGCCGCGCCGGGTCCGCGCCCCAGTCCGACCACGACCCGTCGTAGAGGGCGCGGGCGGGCCGGCCGAGGCTCTCCAGGGCCAGGGAGACGATGGCGGCGGTGACCCCCGATCCGCAGGTGGTGACCACGGGCCGGTCCGGATCGACGCCGTTCTCCGCGAACACCGCCCTCAGGGCGTCGGGGTCCTTGAGCCGGCCATCGGCCTGCAGCGCCGCGTAATGGACGTTCAGGGCCCCCGGCATGTGACCGGGGCGGACGCCGGGGCGGGGCTCCGCCTCCTCGCCGCGGAAGCGCGGAGCGGAGCGCGCGTCGACCACCTGGGCCGAGCCGGATTCGAGAGCGCGGGCAATGTCTTGCGCGTCCGCCACCGCGCCGTTGTCGAGGCGGGCGGTGAAGTGGCGGCGCTCGCGCGGCCGGCCCTCGCCGTCCTCGACCGCCCCGCCCGCCGCGACCCAGGCCGGAAATCCGCCCTCCAGCAGCGCCACGTCGCGCACGCCGAACACCTGCAGCATCCAGCGCACCCGGGGCGCCGAGAACAGGCCCATCCCGTCATAGACCACGATCTGCGCCCCGTCGCCGACGCCGAGCGCCCGCATCCGCGCGGCAAAAACCTCCGGGCGCGGCAGCATGTGCGGCAGGCCCGAAGTCTCGTCGCTCATGGCGTCGATGTCGAAGCGGACGGCCCCGGGGATGTGCCCGGCCCGGTACTCCGCCGCCGCGTCGCGCCCCTGCGCCGGCAGGTACCAGGACCCGTCGAGGACGACGATGTCGGGGGCCTCGATCCGGACTTTCAGCCAATCCACGGTCACGAAGGGCGTCGTCGCCATGATGCTTGGGTCCATGCACGTGAGGGAGGCGCCACTGAACCATATCCCGGCGCATGTTGCATCCGCCGGGTGACTTGTATCGATCGGCCGGCAAGGGTGGAGGCGGACGGTCGGGAAACGCGCCTTTCGCGCGCCCGATCGCCGCCGATGCCCTATGTGAGCCATCGCCCCATTCGAAAAGGCCGGAGCCGCCTCGCCCTTGACCCCACGCGAAACCTTCCACATCGAGATTCTCGGTCCCGACGAGCCCGGCGAGGACCCCGTGCGCCAGCGCGTCTCCGTCCGCGTCGGCAGCCTCGACGCGGCCACGGAGCGGGCCCTGGGCCTGTTCGCCCGGGCCCGCGCGCCCCAGCGCAGCGGCGGGCCGGCGGAAGCCGTGCGGGTCATCGACGGGGCCGGCACCGAGGTGTTCCGCCGAAGCCGCTTCGACGAGCCGGCCTGAGGCGATCATGGGGCGCCTCCTCGTACCGGCCCTGGTCCTGGCCTTCGCGGCCCTGTTCCTGCGCAGCTACAGCCTGCCGCCCGCCCCCGACCGCCGTGGCGGCACGGTGATCGTCCTCGACTGGCCGAACCGGCCGCTCTTCGGAAGCCCGCGCAGCGATTGCCTCGGACGGCCCGATTCGGAAATCCCCATCGCCTGCCTCATCGGCTCGGTTGCCCGGTCGCGGGAGGGGATCGTGCTCGCGAACCTGCCGTTCTGCGTGGCCTGCCACGACTGGTCGCAGCGCCTCGCCGCCCTCGGCCGCGATCCCGGAGCCGTCGCGGCGGCCCAGGCGCGGATCAGTCGCTTCGGCTGGTAGGGGCGTCCGGCGCTCCGGCCGCGCGGGCGCCCTTGCGGCCCTGCGCCCAGGTCCGTCGGGCGAGCATCCGGCTCATCCGGGCCCGCAGGCCTTCGAGCCTCCGGGCGAGGCCGAACAGCCGGTCGCCCCCCGGCGCCGCGATCAGGACATGCGCCAGGGGCATCCGTTCGGCCCAGAACGTCTCGGCGAGGCGGAAATCCGGGGGCGCGCAGGAATCGGCACCGTCGAGGGCGGCGTCGGCGATGAGGCTCCGCGTCAGGTGATGGAGCAGCTGCGCGCCGGGGGAGTCGCGGGCCTCCGCCTCCAGGAAGGAGATCTTCAGGCACCACGCCCGTGCGCCGCCGACGAAGGTAACCGCGCTCGCCAGGGTCGTCCCGTCGCGGCGCAGGCGGTCGATGCGCACCCGGCCGAGGGCGCCGAAGGCGGCCACGGACGCGTGCAGGAACGCGCTCTCCCCGGGGGCGTCGCCGATGGCGGTGCCGGCCCGGCCCTTCCAGCCGGAGCCTTCGAGGGCGATGTAGTCGTCGAGGGCGGCGCGGAGATCGGCCGGATCGCGGACGGTCTCGAAGATCAGGGGGGCGAGGCGCTCGGCCGATTGGCGCAGGCGCCGGCGGCGGCGGGGCGAGAGGTGGTCGAGATAGGCGGCGCGCTCGGGGCCCGTGCGATCCGACAGGTCGAGGACCGCCCGGGCATGCTCCCAGAACTCCGCGCGGGCGAGGCCATGGCGCCGGCAGGCCCGTGCCAGGAGGTCGGCGAAAGGCCCGTTCGTCGGAACGTAGGGCAGCATCAGGCGGGGACCGGCGAGGCGAGCGGCGCCGCGCAGGAGGCCGTCGAGGGCCCTGTCCGGGGCCTCGGGATCGAGCAGGGGAACGCCGAAGACGCCGAAGCCGTGCATCCACCCCAGGGTGAGGCGCAAGGGAACGCCCCAGCGGCCGCGCCCGCGCCGGCACGGCCACACGGCGGCGAGGCGCAGGCCTGGCTCCTCCGGCGGCCGGTCGCCGACGAGGAGGATGTCCACCCCGTCCCCGAAGGCGCCGAGCGCCGCCAGGGCGAAGTCGGGGTCGTAGAACAGATTCTCGACGAAGGGCCGCCGGCTCAGGTCACGCCAGGCCGGCAGCCACGGGGCGGCCGGATCGAGGGCGCGCAGGGCGGCGACGCCTCCATCGGTTAGTCGCACCACGGGGCCGTGACCGGGCGCGCGCATCAGGCCGCGCGCCGGCGCCGGAGCAGGCCGGCGAGCCCGAGGATGTCGAAGCGCCACGCCATCGCGCCGGCGCCGAGCCCGAGGAGGGCGAGTTCGACGGCGACGGACGTGGCCGTGCGTCCGGCGCCCGACGCCTCGATCCACGCGATGGCGATCCGGCAGGCGAGGGCGGTGGCTCCGATGGTCGCGACATCGCGCCAGGGCACCGGCATGCGCAGGCCGGTACGGTCGCCGAAGACGAAGACGAGGCAGGCCAGCGCCTGTCCGAGCACCACGGCGATGGCCGCGCCGGTGATGCCGTAGGGTGGAATCAGCACAGCCGAGAGGCCGCTAATGGCGACCAGGAGGGTGACGGAGGCGACGGCATCGAGGCGGCTCGACGCCGAGAAGTAGATGATCTGCCCGAAATAGTACGAGCGCAGCATCAGGAAGACGCTGGCGGCCACGAGCAGGGGCGCGACGCCGAGGGCGGCGGCCCGGTAGTCGGGCCCGAGCAGCACGGCGACGACGAGGTCGTCGAAGGCGAGGAAGAACACAGCCCCGAAGGCCGCGATGAGGGCCATCAGGCGGGCGGCCCCTTCGAGGACGGGCCGGGCGGCCTCCATCCCGCCGTCCCGGGCCTCGCGCTTGGCGATGGAGACGAGGGCCAGGGCGATGCTGTCGCCGAACACGACGAAGCTCTGGCGCAGGAAGTCCGAGAACGCCCCGTAGGCGCCGAGTTCGGCCACGCCGACGCTCTGGCCGATGATGAGACGGTCGATGGTCTGGGCCAGGGCCGCGGCGGCGAAGGACAGGACCAGGGGCCAGCCGTAAGCGACGAGGCGACGGGCCTCCGCCCAGCTGCCGCGCCCGCGCAGGAGCGATCCGAGGGCGGCGAGGGGCGGCACGGCCGCCAGCACGTTGGCGAGCGCCGAGGCGAGGAGCAGATCGACGGCGTGGCCGGTGAGGAGAAGGACGCCGCTGCCGAGGCCGAGGACGAGGACGGCGCGCAGGACGATGGCGGAGGCGACCGCGCCGACTTCGAGACGGGTGCGGGCGATCTCGCAGGCCCCCTCGAACACCATCATGCCGAGGACCGCCGCCACGATGGCGGCGGCGGCGGCGGGCGCGACGATCCCGAGCCAGGCGCCGAGGGCGGCGGCCAGGGCGGCGAGCCCGATCATCGCCCCGAGGAGGCGCACCACCGTACCGACCTGAACCGGCGCGCGGGCCTCGTCGTAGAGGGCGAAGAATGAGAATTTCGGCCACTGGCAGGTGGCGCCGTAGAGGACCAGGGCCCAGGACAGGATCAGCAGGTAGCCGCCATAGGCCTCCGCCGGGGCGAGCCGGGTGAAGACCGCGAGGGACGCCATGTTGAGGGCCGCGGCCACCCCGCGCGAGCCGACATAGGTCAGGGTGTGGCGGGCGATCAAAGCCGGGCCGCCGGGGGCGGGTCATGTCCCGGACCGAGGGGGGATCGCGTCGCGTTCACGTGCAACTTTCGCTTGAGTCCGCGCCGCCGCCCCTTGGCCGAGGCGGTGGTGAAGACCTAGCATGCGGCCGTTGCCGAGGCGTCAACACGGCCGGGTCCTCAGCCGAAGGGGGTCCCTTTCCCGGTCCGGCTTCGCTACACAGCCGGGTGCGAGCGCCGATCCGGTGCACCCGCGGGAAGGGAGACGGCCGGTCACATGCAGGATTCGTCGCGATCCGATCCCGCGTCCCCCCTCGTCGATCCCGACGTGCACGTGGAGAGCTTTCGCCAGGCCCGCGAAGCGCGACGTCTGGAGCTGGTGGAGGATTACGTCGAACTCATCGCCGATCTCATCGGCGACGGCGGCGAGGCACGCCAGGTCGACATCGCCGCCCGCCTCGGCGTGGCCCAACCCACCGTGGCCAAGATGCTCAAGCGCCTCGTCGAGGATGGCTTCGTCCAGCAGCGGCCCTATCGCGGCGTGTTCCTCACGGCGGCCGGCCAGGCCCTCGCCGTCCAGAGCCGCGAGCGCCACCGCATCGTCGAGAAATTCCTGTGCGCCCTCGGGGTCAGCGCCGAGACGGCCCGGCGCGATGCCGAGGGCATCGAGCACCATGTGAGCGCCGAGACCCTCGAAGCCTTCCGGCTGTTTTCGGAGAGCAAATCCTAGGGATCCATCCCGGAGCGCCACGGCCCGATCGCCGTCGCCCGCCCGCCATCGACCAGGATCTCGGCCGGCAGCGGGTGACTCAAAAACCCCGTTGGGCTCGCGGTGAGGCCGTAGGCGCCCGATTGCAGCACGGCGACGAGGTCGCCGGCGGCGAGGTCGGGCAGGGGAGCGGCGCGGGCCAGCATGTCGAGGGGCGTACAGAGGGGCCCGACCACGGCGGCGGGCGTGCGCACGGAATCAGCGGGCTCCACGACGGCGACCACCGGATAGTCGCGCTTGACGATCTGTCCGAGGTTGCCCGAGGCGGCGAGGTGATGGTGCATGCCGCCATCCGTGATCACGAAGCGCTGCCCGCGCGAGATCTTCACCGCCCGCACCCGCGCCACGTAGAGGCCGGCGGGTCCGACGAGATAGCGCCCCGGCTCCAGGACGATGCGGGCACCGGCGAGGCCGGGATCGGCGGCGACCGTCGCCCGTAGGGCCGGGATGCCGGCGTGGATCGCCTCGAGGTCGAGGGCCGCGTCCCCGGCGAAGTACGGGATGCCGAGGCCGCCGCCGAGATCGACGGTGTCGAGGGGGCGCCCGATCCGTGCGGCGACCCGGGACGCCAGCCGCAGGCCGTAGGCCCATTGCCCGAGGAGGACGGCCGCCGAGAGCCCCTGCGTTCCGGCAAAGAGGTGGAGGCCGGTCAGGCGCAGGTGGGGCTCGGCCGCGACCCCGTCGACGACGGCGTCGAGCTCTTCCTCGTCGAAGCCGAAGGGCGAGGGCTTGCCCCCCATCCGCATGGCGCCGCCCTGGGCGTCCGGCCCCGGATTGACCCGGATCGCCACGGCCGCGCGCCGCCCGTGACGCGCGGCGGCGGCGGCGACCCGCACCATCTCTTCGATATTCTCCAGGTGGATCTCGCCGATGCCGCCGGCCACGACCCGGTCGAGATCGGCGTCGCTCTTGCCCGGTCCGGCGAACAGGATCTTTTGCGGCGCGACGCCAGCGGCCAGGGCCGCGGCGAACTCGGCGCCCGAGGCGATCTCGGCGCCGGCGCCCTCGTCGGCGAACACGCGGATCACCGCCGGGCACGGGTTGGCCTTGACGGAGTAGTCCACCGTCGCGAAGCCCGCGACGGCCCGCGACAGGGCGCGGTAGGCCCGGCGCATGAGGGCGGCGTCGTAGACGAAGAGGGGCGTGCCGTGGGTCCGGGCGAGGTCGGCCAGAGCGAGGCCGCCGACGCGGATCGCCCCGTCCAGGCGGGAAAAGTTTTCCGCGATCAGGCGTCGGGCGAGGTCGTCGGCCTCAGGCATCCCGGCGCTCCGCGGCGAGGCGCTTGTAATCGACCTTGCCGTTGGGGGTGACGGCAAGCGACGCCACCGCCTCGACGGAGCGGGGCACCAGGTGCGGCGCCAGGGTCTCGCGCAGGGACCGGAGGGCCGCCTCCGGCGTCGGGCCGCCCTCGGCGGGGATGACGACGGCGTGGATGCGCTGCCCGAGGCTCGCGTCGGGCAGGCCGATGACCGCGACGGCCCGGAAGGCGCCCGTCGCCATCAGGGCCGCCTCGACCTCGCCCGGGCTGACGCGAAACCCCGACGTCTTGATCATGGCGTCGTCGCGCCCGACAAAGGTGAAGTAGCCGGCCTCGTCCTCGACCACGATGTCGCCCGAGCGGCACAGGGGCGGGCCGCCGGGGGCGCGG
>NZ_VRUZ01000059.1:0-25838 GCF_008039485.1 Methylobacterium sp. WL69
CCGATTGCCAGACTTGGAAAATCGTGGTACCGACCACACCATTGGTGAGTCGTCCCAGCGGTCCGGAGCGTCTAGAACCCCGTCGCCATCCTGTCAACCCGGACAATCCAGCGAACCCGCCAAACCATCCCGCCGACAGAACGACACCCGAGAGACAAAAACAATGGATCATCCAGCCAAAGCCGGATCATCCATCCGATAACGTCTCCGAGATGTACCGGCCGCCGCCCCGAGACCCGTAAGTCCCGCTCGCCGCCGCCGATGACCGGGGTATACGGGCACCAAACCGGGCCGTCAACAGCCCGCACGACAGAAATGCAAAAATCTCGCGACGGATACGTCATTCGCCGTCACGGGCCGCCGAAGGCGCACGGGGGTGATGCTTTCCATTCGAGGTGCGCTTAGCGATCCCCTCCCCCGCAGGACTCAGCCTTCGGGTTATCGTTTTTCGCCCCGGGACGTCGCTCACCTCCCCGGTGGCGGCGCGGATGCCGGGCGGCTCAGGCGCCACCCGGTCCGCACGACCCGTCGCAGGGCGTCCGGCCACCGAGGCGGCGGGCGATCCAGGGGCGCAGGGGCAGGAACAGGCGGTAGGCGCCCTCTGCGAGCCATGGAGCGCCCGGAACGTGACGCACCCAGGCGAGGCGGTGCCATCCGGGCAGGTGCGACCACAGGGTGAAGAAGCCGGCTGCCCCGGAGGTCAGGCGACCGTCGCCGTCGCGGACGTGGAAGCGGGCGCGGGCGGCGTCGCGATCGAGGCCGCCGAGATCGGCCGGGCCGTCCCGGCTCACATCCACCCAGGCGAGGGCGTCGGCACCCCGGCTTCGGCGATAGGTCCGGATCTCCGCGGCGCAGAGGGGGCAGGCGCCGTCGTAGTAGACGGTGAGCGGGGCGGGCGTCGTGTTCATCCCGGTGAGATAGGGCGGCACCAACGAAAAACGGCCGCGACGGATGTCGCGGCCGTCCGGTGTTCGATGGGCGAGGCTCAGAGGCCCGAGCGGATCTTCAGGGCCTCGCGGCCGGCGTAGCGCGCCTGCGAACCGAGGCCCTCCTCGATGCGGATGAGCTGGTTGTACTTCGCCAACCGGTCCGAGCGGGCGAGCGACCCGGTCTTGATCTGCCCGCAATTCGTCGCGACGGCGAGGTCCGCGATGGTCGAATCCTCGGTCTCGCCGGAGCGGTGGGACATCACCGCCGTGTAGCCGGCGCGCTGGGCCATATCGACGGCGGCCAGGGTCTCGGTGAGCGTGCCGATCTGGTTGACCTTCACCAGGATCGAGTTCGCCGTGCCTTCCTTGATGCCGCGCGACAGGCGGGTGACGTTGGTGACGAACAGGTCGTCGCCCACGAGCTGGCAGCGGTCGCCGACGCGGTCGGTGAGCAGCTTCCAGCCGGCCCAGTCGTCCTCGGACATGCCGTCCTCGATGGAAAGGATCGGGTAGCTGTCCACGAGCTTGGCGAGGTAGCTGACCTGGGCCTCGATGTCCCGGGTCTGGCCCTCGCCCTCGTAACGGTAGGCACCGTCCTTGAAGAATTCGGTGGCGGCGCAATCGAGGGCCAGCACCATATCGGTGCCGGGCTTGAAGCCGGCGGCCTGGATCGACTGCATGACGAAGTCGAGGGCGGCCTCGGCCGAGGGGAGATTGGGGGCGAAGCCGCCCTCGTCGCCGACGTTGGTGTTGTGGCCGGCCTTCTTCAGCGCGCCCTTCAGGGTGTGGAACACCTCGGCGCCCATGCGCACGGCCTCGGCGAGGGACGACGCCCCCACCGGCATGATCATGAATTCTTGGAAATCGATGGGGTTGTCGGCATGCGCGCCGCCGTTGATGATGTTCATCATCGGCACCGGCAGCACCCGGCCCTGCGTGCCGCCGATGTAGCGGTAGAGCGGCAGGCCTGCGGTCTCGGCCGCCGCCTTGGCCACGGCGAGGGAGACGCCCAAGATGGCGTTGGCGCCCAGCCGCGCCTTGTTCGGGGTGCCGTCGAGCTCGATCATCGCTTCGTCGATGGCGATCTGGTCCTCGGCATCCATGCCGCCGATGGCGTCGAGGATGTCGGACTGCACGGCGTTGACCGCCTTGCGCACGCCCTTGCCGCCGAACCGGCCCTTATCGCCGTCGCGCAGCTCCACGGCCTCGTGGGCGCCAGTGGAGGCGCCCGAGGGCACGGCGGCGCGGCCGAAGGAGCCATCCTCGAGGAGGACGTCGACCTCGATGGTCGGGTTGCCCCGGCTGTCGAGGATCTCGCGGGCGGCGATGTTGGTGATCGCGGTCATGCAGGAGCCTTCTTCGGACGTTGCGATCGTCGAGCGGGTCCGATGCGGCGCCCGTTCCCCTCCCCCTGGAGCCGATGGCGGCACGGGGTCGGAATCGCGATTCTGTCGAGGCTTATCCGCCAACGTCACGCGTCGGGCAAGCGCCCCACCCGTCCGGAGGGCGGCAGGGCTCGCAAGAATGTTGGCCCGACTGTCAAGAAATTCTTGCCGCGGCCGCGTGACTCCACCCGGCAGCGACGAACCGGCGGATGCACCTTGCCGCGTCGCGCGCTATAGCCTGAGCATGACGCACGCGCCCCTGAACCCCGAGACGCTCCAGCTGGGACAGGCCACCCCCCTGCCCGGCTCCCCCGAGGAAGCCCGCCTCGACCGAGTGCCGAACCCGCATCCGGGCACGGATTACCTCGCCCGCTTCACGGTGCCGGAATTCACCTCGCTCTGTCCCGTCACCGGCCAGCCGGATTTCGCGATCTTGGTCATCGACTACGTGCCGGACCAGTGGCTGGTGGAGTCGAAGTCGCTCAAGCTCTACCTCACGGCGTTCCGCAACCACGGCGCCTTCCATGAGGATTGCACCGTGGGCATCGGCCTGACGCTCACCGAACTCCTGGCGCCGCGCTACCTGCGCATCGGCGGCTACTGGTACCCGCGCGGCGGCATCCCCATCGACGTGTTCTGGCAGACCGGCGAGCCGCTGAAATCCGTGTGGCTCCCCGAACAGGGCGTGCCGCCCTACCGGGCGCGCTGAACGGCACCGGGCCCGGCGCCCCCCGGCGATCCTACCGGTCTTCGTGGATTGCGCGCCGAACCTGCTCGATGAACCTGTTCTGCGGCTCCGTCGGTCCCTGATGGACCGTGGCCACCGCCCTGAGCATCCGGCACAGGTCATCCCGCTCGGCCTGGGTGAGCCGGTCGCGCAGGAGCGGCGCCAGGGATTGGATTGCCGTATCGGGATCGGGCGCCTGATCGGCCGCGTGGCGGATCACCGCCATGCATGTCGCGAGATCGTCGCCGGGGTCGGTTACGTCGCGCATCTGAGTCAGGATCTCGCTCTCTTGCTCGGGCGTCGGGACGCCGCGCTGTCGGGCCACCAGCGTCATCAACACACCGGCCGCATCGGCGGGACTGCGCAGGGATCGCACCGGCGCCGATCGGATATCACGCTCGCTCGCCCGTCGACGCCGGGCGGTACGCCAGTCCCGGACGGCGTGATCGATGTGCTCCATGCCGTCTCCGTATCTGACCCAGTAGATCAGGCCGGTCACGAGCGCTCCTGCCAGGGCGATGAGGATCGGCATCCGGGATGTCCTCCGTGCACGTTCACGCGGTCATCCCATGCAATCTAGGCGGGCATTTTGCAATCGTCTCGAAAGTGAAGTGTGGCCCTTCGCGTGTCGCGATCCCTGCCCTTGCCCCCAATGCAAAAGGCGGCTGGCTCGCGCCAACCGCCCCATCTTCCTAAACCGTGGCTGGTGGCTCAGTAGCCGTAGCCATAGGCGGGTGCGCCATAGCCGTAGGCCGGGCGATCGTACCCGCCGCGATAGTACGAATCGCGGGCCGCGCCCGCGGCGATGGCGCCCGCCGCGAGGCCGGCGATCCCGAGGCCGACGGCGGCGCCGGTTCCGATGCCGCGACGGCCACCGCCGCGATAGGCATAACCGCGATGGCCGTAGCCGCCGCCATGGCCATAGCCGCCGCGACCGTAGCCATGGCCGTGTCCGGGACGCGCCTCTGCGGCGGTCGCCGCCGCCATGGCGCCGAGGGAGAGGGTCATGGCCGTGATCATTGCGAGCTTACGCATGGGGATCCTTGAAATTTCGCGTCTCTTGAAAACGTCAACAAGGACGAGAGCGAAGGGTTCCCCAATCACCTGAACAGGGGCGGCGCGCGAAACCTGCGTCTCAGCCGAGCACAGATGTATTCGACGCTTTGGCGAGGCGGTCGAAGGCCTGCAATTGTGCCAGGAGGGCGGGCATATCCTTCAACGCCACCATGTTGGGACCGTCCGAGGGGGCGTGATCGGGGTCGGGATGGGTCTCGATGAACAGGCCGGCGACGCCCACGGCCACGGCGGCGCGGGCGAGCACCGCCACGAACTCGCGCTGTCCGCCGGAGGTGGCGCCCTGCCCGCCCGGCTGCTGCACCGAATGGGTGGCGTCGAACACCACCGGGGCGCCGTGGGTCACCCGCGCCATGATCGGCAGGCTGCGCATGTCGGACACCAGAGTGTTGTAGCCGAACGAGGCGCCGCGCTCGGTGACCAGCACGTTGGGGTTGCCGGCACCCGTTACCTTGGCGGCCACGTGGGCCATGTCCCAGGGGGCGAGGAACTGGCCCTTCTTGACGTTGACCACCCGGCCCGTCGCGGCGGCGGCCAGCAGCAGGTCGGTCTGCCGGCACAGGAAGGCCGGGATCTGCAGCACGTCGACGACCTCGGCCGCGACGGCGCAGTGCCCAGCCTCGTGCACGTCCGTGAGGACGGGCAGGCCGAACCGCGCCTTGATCTCGGCGAAGATCGGCAGGGCACCGGCGAGGCCGAGGCCCCGCGCGGTGCCGCCCGAGGTGCGGTTGGCCTTGTCGAACGAAGCCTTGAACACGAGGCCGATGCCGAGGCGGGCGGTCATCGCTTTCAGGGCGTCGGCGATCTCAATCGCATGATCGCGGCTTTCGAGCTGGCACGGGCCGGCGATGAGCGCGAAGGGGAGGTGGTTGGCGAAGGCGACGCGGCCGGCCTGGACGACGGGGCCGGCGGTGGGGGAAGCGATCTCGGACATGGGAGGGGTCTAGCCCGCCGGGCGCTCCACGAAAAGACCGGCCCGGCGGCGCAGGGGCGCGGCCGGCGTCACGAGGCAGACGGTGAGGCTGCCGGACAGGCTGTCCTCGCGCGGCCCGGTCTCGCAGCGCAGGGCCGCCCTGCCGGCGATGCCCTGGCGCGGGGTGCCCGTCAGCAGGGAATCCTGGTGGAGCGTGAGCGCCAGGACCTCGACGGCCTCGGCCTTCGCGCCCGTGAGCGCCTCGGCGGCACGTCCGATCAGGGCGAAGAACGGTCGGTCCGGTTCGCGGGCCAGGGACCCGAACACCATCCGGCGCGGCGCCCGGCAGGCGAGGCTCATCCGCTCGGCGTCGGCCGCCCGGAACACGGCGCCCGACCCGGCCCGACCGGCAAGGGACGCGCCCGTGGCGCGGATGAGCTTGGCCGTGAGGGCGTCGCAGGCGTCGGCGGCCCCGGCTGGACCCGCGAGGGCAAGGAAGAGGCCGGTCACGGCCGCAATGCGAAGGGCGTACATCATGAGGGTTGGTTTACGCGGCCGCTCACCCCTTTGTCTCCACGGGACCGAGCTTGGCGGCGGCTTCCCGCAGCACATCGTTCATCCGGGTCTGCCAGCCATCGCCCGTCGCCTTGAAAGCGTCCACGATGGCGGCATCGAGCCGGATCGTCACCGGAACCTTGACGGGTGCCCTCTGGGGGCCACGGGACCGGCGCAGTCCCTCGGCCAGGGCCGGGAACACCTCGGCGAAGGGACGGGTGCTTCTGAAATCGTCCGCCGTCCATTCGGGGTTGTCGCTGACAGCGTCCCAGTCGGCCTGGGAATAGCTCGGATTCGGACCGTGACCGGGCGCGTTCTCAATGGCGGCCATACAACATCCTTTTCAATGAACTCGCTGGTCGAAAACCGACGAGCGCCAACGCCTCCGTGCCGAGTGGGGATACGATTGCAGCCACGACGAGGCGTCCGTGGAGCGATCCGATCAGCTTGCTCCGTGGGCGTCCGGTCTGGCTCGATTTGGCGGGAACGGCCACAGCCGTCGCGAAATCGAAGCCAGCCTCGAATTCAGCGAAGTCCAGATCGTGCTTGACGAGATGCGCGAGACGCTTCGGTTCATCCCACACGATCATGAATCGTATGTACGATTAGATCTGTCGGATCGTCAATGGACGCGGGGGCGACCTTTCACCGTGCCGAGTCGAGCGACCCCGTCCGTTCTTCCCGGCAGGCTGCGTTCGCGTGCGGGCGCAGGATGCGGGACAGGCGCACCGGGTGCGAACCGGTCTCGTCCTCCAGCACGCCCGTGAGGGCATCGACGGCGAGCGTCCCCGTGAAGCGGATCGTGTGGCCATCCGCGTCCGCCGCGAAGGCGAGTTCCCTGGTGGCGGCGTCGAGGTGGAGGGTTTCCGCTTGGACAGGCCCGGACAGGGCGGCGGTCTCGTACACGAGGGTATCGCCCCGGGGCGAGCGGCGGAGGGTGACGCGCTGGCCGGCGGGCGCGTGGTCCGCCGTCAGGCACAGGTCGGCGTAGACATAGGTGCCGGAGGCCCAGGACGGTCGGGCCCGGACGGAGCCGGGAAGAACCGCCGACAGGATGAGGCCGAGGCCGAGGCTTCGTCGCGTGATCCTGTCCATCGCCGCCGCCTCTCGATCGCCGACGCACCATCGGGTGCGTCGGTTTCCGGTTTGCGTCGGGCCGGTTACGCGGGGTCGCGTTCGCGCGCCCGGCGCTCCGCCTCGACGGATGCAAGAAGGATGCATACGGCGATGCCCTCGGCGGCGGCGGTGCAGTCCTTCAGGCTCGGATAGGAGGGGGCGAGGCGCAGGACGCTGTCGCGCGGGTCGCGTCCGTAGGGCGAGGTCGCCCCGGCCGGGGTCAGGGCGAGGCCGGCGTCCTTGGCGAGGCGCACCACCTCGGAGGCGGTGCCGTCGCGGGCCTCGACGGTGATGAAGTAGCCGCCCTCCGGCTTAGTCCACCGGGCCGCCCCCGTGCCGGCGAGGTGGCGCGACAGGGCTTCCTCCACGACGGCGAATTTCGGCGCCAGCAGGGCGCGGTGCGCGTCCATGTGGGCGTCGAGGCCGGCGGCATCGCGCAGGAAGCGCACGTGGCGCAGCTGGTTGAGCTTGTCCGGCCCGATGGTGCGCTTCGACGCGCGGGCGAGGTACCAGCGCACGTTGTCGGGCGAGCTCGCGAAGAAGGCGAGGCCGGCGCCGGCCAGCGTAATCTTCGAGGTCGAGGCGAAGACGAAGGCCCGGTCCGGGTTCCCCGCCTCGGCGCAGAGGCTCAGGATGTCGGCGACCTTGATCCGCTCGGGGGTGAGGTGGTGCACCGCGTAGGCGTTGTCCCAGAACAGGCGGAAATCGGGGGCGGCGGCCTTCATGGCGGCGAGGCGCCGGACGGTCTCGTCGGAATAGGTCTCGCCCGAGGGGTTCGAGTATTTCGGCACGCACCACATGCCGCGCACGGCCGGGTCGGCGACGGCGGCCTCGACCACGTCCATATCGGGGCCCTGCCCCGTCATCGGCACAGGAATCATGCGGATGCCGTAGGCTTCGCACAGGGCGAAGTGGCGGTCGTAGCCCGGCACCGGACACAGGAAGGCGACGTCGCTCTCCTTCGACCAGGGCTTGACCGAACCGGGCACGCCCGTGAGCAGGGCCCAGGCGATGCTGTCGTGCATCATGGCGAGGCTCGAATTGTCGCCGACCACGATCTGGTCGGTCGGCGCGTCGAGGAGGTGGGTGAACAGGGCGCGGACCTCGGCGATGCCCTGCTGGCCGCCGTAATTGCGCGCATCCTCGCCCGCCTGCGTGACGTAGTCGCCGTTGCCGGCGAGCCCGAGCATGCCGGCGGCGAGGTCGAGCTGCTCGGGTGAGGGCTTGCCCCGGGTCATGTCGAGCTTGAGCCCCTGGGCCTTGAACGCCTCGTAGGCGTCGCGGGCGCGGGCGTGAAGATCCGCGAGATCGGCAGGATTCCGATCGGCGATGGTGGTCATGGTGCGGTTCCGGATGGTTGGGGTGCTGCAATCAAACGGGATGCACCATGGCCCCTCGCGGGGCGCGCGTCACCCTGGCGGAGACGCGCGCCCCGCCGCCCTGCCCTGCGCTCCGGACAAAAGGAAGCCGGCCACGCGGGGCCGGCTTGAAGTCGCAGAGGGAGGGGAGAACGGTGGACGGGCGGCCGGTCGGACCGCCCGGATCGGATCAGCCGGCCTTGTTCAGGGCGACGGCGACGAAGCGGGTGGTGCCCTTGGAACTCTTCACCCGCATGAGCACCGCCTTGCGGCCGCTCGATTCGGCGGAGCGGATGCGCTCGGCGACCTCGGAGGGTCGGGAGACGCTGGCCCCGGCGACATCGAGGATGATGTCGCCCTGCTCGATCCCCTTGGCGGCGGCCGGGCCGTCGGGATCGACTTCCATCACGGCGACGCCCTCGTCGCCGGCGCCGACCTCGGAGGCCGGGGCGAGGCTGAGGCCGAGGCGCGGCTGGCCGTCCGTGGACGAACCGCCCCGGCCGCCGCCCGTCGCCGATTTCGGGTCGTTGGGGAGCGCTCCGAGTTCCACCGTGGCGGTGTCGGACTTGCCGGCCCGGAGGTAGGCGAGCTCGACCTTGGCGCCGGGCTTGAGGCCGGCGATGCGGCGGGACAGTTCCTTGGCGTCGTTGACCGGGGTGCCGTTGACCGACTCGATGACGTCGCCGGACTTGAGACCCGCCTTGGCGGCGGGCGTTCCGGCCTCGGCGTGATCGACCAGCGCGCCCTTGGCCTTGTCGAGGCCGAGGCCGTCGGCGATGTCCTTCGTCACCGGCTGGACCTGGACGCCGAGGTAGCCGCGCGCCACCTTGCCGTCGGCCCGGAGCTGGTCGACCACCGCCTGCACCGTCTCGGCGGGAATTGCGAAGGCCAGGCCGACGCTGCCGCCGGACGGGGACGCGATGGCGGTGTTCACGCCCACCACCTCGCCGCCGACGTTGAAGGTCGGGCCGCCGGAATTGCCCTTGTTGATGGGCGCGTCGATCTGCAGGAAGTCGTCGTAGGGGCCGGCGCCGATGTCGCGGCCGCGGGCGGAGACGATGCCGGCGGTGACGGTGCCGCCGAGCCCGAACGGGTTGCCGATGGCCACCACCCAGTCACCGACGCGGGGCGCCGACTTGCTGAGGGAGACGTACGGGAAGGTGCCGCCCTCGGTGATCTTGAGCAGCGCCAGATCGGTCTTCGGGTCCTTGCCGATGACCTTGGCGTCGAGGGTGCGGTTGTCGTCGAGGGTCACCTGCACGGTCTTGGCCTTGTCGACCACGTGGTTGTTGGTGACCACGTAGCCGTCGGCCGAGATGATGAAGCCCGAGCCCATGGCGCCGCGCTGGCCCTGGCGCTTGGGACCCTGGCCGCCGAAGCCTGGGCCGCCCTGCCCGCCCTGTCCACCGGGGCCGCTCTGGCCGAAGCGCTTGAAGAACTCGCGCAGCTGCGGCGGCACGTTCTGCTGGCCCTGGTTACCCGGGCCGTCGTCGTCGTCCGCCGTCGCGCTGTCGTCGAGCTTCACCTTCACGGCGACGACGCCGGGCTTCACCTTGTCGACGACGGTGGCGAAGGACCCCGGCGGATGGTCGGGGGTCTCGATGGGGTTCTTCGACAGGGCCTGGGCATAGGCCGGGGTCGAGGGCTGGGTGAAGCCGATGCCGGCGCCCGTCGCCACGAGGGCGGCCACGGCGACGGAGGCGAGGGCATTGCGGCGCAGGCGGTTGGACTGGACGGGCATCGACGGTCTCCGGATCGGGTGGCGCCGCCAAACGGCAGGCCGTGATCCAGGGTGTAGGGCTCGACGGGTGACCCGCCCGTGGCGGAGAGGTTACGGTTTGGACAGGTTCGGCGCCTCGGTCAGGCCGGCGCGCCAGCGCAGGTCGAGGAGGAACCCCTGCGGGTGGGTGTCGAGCAGGAGGGTCACCGGCACGCCCGCCGCGTTGAGGAGCCGGGCCACCCAGTGATTGCAGACGTTGGCGTAGGAGAAGCGCCCCGCGCCTTCGTAGAACAGGCTCGGTCCGTAGAGGCCGGGACCGCCCGCGACGGGTTGCCCGTCGTCCAGGCGAAAGCTCCCGTCGAGGCGGGCGAGGAGCCGCGCCAGTCCGGTGCCCGAGACCCGCACGGGCACGATGTCGGCGTGGGGAAAGCTCTGACGCACGGTCCGTTCCAGGCCGACCACCTGGACGACGCCGGTGCGGCCGCCGGGGGTGAACAGGGCCTCCAGGGCGAGGCGGAGATCGAACTCGGCCAGCGTCGGCGTCGCCCGGTAGAACCGGGCCTCGCCCCAGCCGAATTCGAGGTCGGGATAGGCCCGGAACCGCAGGGCGATCGTCCGGAGCGCCGCGCCCGCGCCCTCCCCCGTCAGGGCTTCGCGTGGGATCACGAGGCCGGAATGCCAGCCGTGGCTGACGAGGTGGATGGTCCGGGCGTCGTCGCCCGTGGCGGGATAGAGGGCCGGGTCGCCGGGGCTCGCCGTGAGGACCACGGCGAGCCAGAAGATCGCGAGCAGGCCGGCAACTCCGAAAGCCAGCCGGCGCATGATCACGGGGTCTGGTCGGAGAGCCGCGCCAGGGCCTCGGTGATCTTCTCCAGGCGGGCGGCCTGGGCGGCGCGGCGCTCGTGCTGCTCGTCGACGATCTCGTCGGGGGCGCGGGCCATGAAGTCGGCGTTGGCGAGCTTGGCGTCGATCTTCGTGATCTCGCCCTCCGCCTTCACGGCCTCCTTTTGCAGGCGGGTGACCTCGGCCCCGAGATCGACGATGCCCTCGAGCGGCAGGGCCGCCACGGAGCCGCGCACGAGGAGCTGCACGGCGTTGCGCGGGGCCGTCGCCTCGAAGCGGATCTCGGACAGGCGGGCGAGGCGCAGGAGGGTGTCGCTCCAGCGCGTGGCGCGCGCCCGCAGGGCGTCGTCGGCGCCGATGACCACCAGGGGGATCTGCGTCGCCGCCGGCACGCCGGTCTCGGAGCGGGCCGAACGGATCTCGGAGACGAGGTCCACGAGCCAGCCGATTTCGGCCTCGGAGTCCGGGTCGTTCAGGGCCGCGAGATCCGGCCAAGGCGCCAGGGCGAGGAGGCCCCGATCCGAAAGACCCTCGCCCTTGATGGCCCAGAGCTCCTCCGTGAGGAACGGCATGAACGGGTGCAGGAGCTTCGCGATCTGGTCGATGAGGAAGGCGACGGTTCCTTGCGTCTCCTCCCGCACGCCCGCATCGACGTTTTCACCCTGCAACACGGGCTTCGCCAGCTCCACGTACCAATCGCAAAAAATGTTCCAGACGAAGCGGTAGGCGGCGGCGGCGGCGTCGTTGAAGCGGTAGGCGTCCAACGCCGCCGTGACCTCGGCCACGGCCCGCGCCGCCTCGCCCAGAGCCCAGCGGTTCAGGGGATCGGTGGCGGCCTCGGGGCGGTACTCGGCCCGCAGGGTGCAGCCGTTGATCTCGGCGAAGCGCGAGGCGTTCCAGAGCTTGGTCGCGAAGTTGCGGTAGCCCTCGACGCGGTTCACCGCGAGCTTGATGTCGCGCCCCTGCGCGGCCATGGCGGCGAGGGTGAAGCGCAGGGCATCGGCGCCGTACTGCTCGATGAGCCCGAGGGGATCGACGACGTTGCCCTTCGACTTCGACATCTTGGCGCCGGCGGCATCGCGGACCAGGGTGTGGAGGTAGACGGTGGAGAACGGCACCCGGTCGGTGACGTGAAGCCCGAGCATCATCATCCGGGCGACCCAGAAGAAGATGATGTCCTTGCCGGTGACGAGGGTGTCGGTCGGGTAGTGGCGGACGAGCTCGGGCGTGGCGTCGGGCCAGCCCAGGGTCGAGAACGGCCACAGGGCGGAGGAGAACCACGTGTCGAGGACGTCCTCGTCGCGGGTCAGGGTGACCGCCCGGCCGTGCTTGGCGTCGGCCTGAGCCTGGGCCTCGGCTTCGCTCGGCGCGACGAAGCATCCGCCCGCGTCGTCGTACCAGACCGGGATCTGGTGGCCCCACCAGAGCTGGCGCGAGATGCACCACGGCTCGATGTTCTCGAGCCACTGGAAGAACGTCTTCTCGTAATTGTCGGGCACGAACTTCGTCTGCCCGTCGCGCACGGCCTGGAGGGCGCGCTCCGCCAGCGGCTTGACGTTCACGTACCATTGGTCGGTGAGATACGGCTCGATGACCACGTTGGAGCGGTCGCCGTGCGGCACCGCGTGGGTGTTGGGCTCGACGAGGCGCAGGCGCTCGCGCGCCTCCATCAGGGCGACGACCTGCTTCCGCGCCGCGAACCGGTCGAGGCCGTGCAGGGCGAGGGCCTCCGGCTCCGGGTTCGCCCCGGCGAGGAAGGCGACGTTGCCCGCGAGGCTGATCCGGGCTTCGGGGTCCAGAATGTTGATGGGCGTGCAGCCGGCGCGGCGGCCCACCTCGAAATCGTTGAAGTCGTGGGCCGGGGTGATCTTGACCGCACCCGTGCCCTTCTCGGGATCGGAATAGGTGTCGGCGACGATGGGGATGAGGCGTCCGACCAGGGGCAGCCGCACGTGCCGGCCGACGAAGTGGGTGTAGCGCTCGTCGTCCGGGTGGACCGCCACCGCCGTGTCACCCAGCATGGTCTCGGGCCGCGTGGTCGCCACGGTGATGACGTCACCGGTCTCGGCGCCGTCCGCGTCGACGATGGGATAGTCGAAGTGCCAGAGGTGGCCCTTGACCTCGACCTGCAGCACTTCGAGGTCGGAGATCGCCGTCTGGAACTTCGGGTCCCAGTTCACGAGGCGCTTGTCGCGGTAGATCAGCCCCTGGGCGTGGAGATCGACGAAGGTCTTCGTCACGGCCCGGACCATCTGGTCGTCGGGGGCGCCGTTCAGCCCCATGGTGAAGCGCTCGCGCGACCAATCGCAGGAGGCGCCGAGGCGCTTCAGCTGGTTGACGATGGCCCCGCCCGATTCCGCCTTCCAGGCCCAGACCTTCTCGACGAAGGCCGCCCGGCCGATCTCGCGCCGGCCCGGCTCCTTCGCCTCCATCATCCGGCGCTCCACCACCATCTGGGTGGCGATGCCGGCGTGGTCGGTGCCGGGCTGCCACAGGACGTCGCGGCCGCGCATGCGCTCGAACCGGGCCAGGATGTCCTGCAGGGTGTTGTTGAGGGCATGGCCCATGTGAAGGCTGCCGGTGACGTTCGGCGGCGGGATCACGATGGTGAAGGGCCGGGCGTCGGCCCGGTCGGGCCGGCCGGCCTTGAACGCGTCGCCCGCCTCCCAGGCGGCAGCGATGCGCGCCTCGACGGCGGCGGGGTCGAAGGTCTTGTCCATCATGGGCGGGGTCGGGCCAGTTCGAGCGCTGCGGGGTCTTCGCGGGTTGGCCCGCTTTCAACCCGTCAGGCCCGCCGCGTCAACACGAGGGCGGCGATTCCCGGCCCGCGACGCCTCAGCGCCCCCGCGCCACGCGCTCGATCTCGGCGCGCACGAGGCGCTCGACCAGGGGCGGCAGGTTCTCGTCGAGCCAGCCCTTCAGCATCGGCCGGAGCATGTCCTGCACGAGGTCTTCCAGGGTGCGGGGGCTGTTGGACAGCACCGTGTTGGCCAGCATGGTGAACGCCTGGCCGACGCTGGCATCGGTCACCGACGAGGTCAGGCGCTCGGCCGCCTCGGTCTCCGGCCGGGGCGCCTCGTAGGCCGGCGGCACTTCATGGGCCGGCGGCACTTCATGGGCCGGCGGCGCCTGGCGTGCCGGCTCGGGCGCGGCCATCCGCACCGGTTCGGGCTCGGGCTCTGGTTCGTCGTCGAACGAGATGGCGTCGAAATCGAGGGTCTCGTTGGTGAAGCCGATATCGGGCTCCGCGAAGGCGGCGGGCGCGGGCGCCTTGCGCACGGGCTGCGCCACCTCGGCGAGATCGAGGATGTCGTCGTCGTTCTCGGGCGGGGGCGGTGCGGCCCGGACGGACTCCATCACCTCGGCCTTGGCATTCTGATCGTCGGCGATGATCCGTCGGATGGAGGCGAGGATCTCCTCCATGGAGGGTTCCTGGGCCTTGTCCGGTACCACGGGGCTGGCTGCACTCATCCGGACGACGCTCGGTTCAGGAAGGAACGGTTGACGATGCGGGCCAGTATTTCACGCTCCCGTGCCGACACAAGCGTCCGGCGGAACGGGGTGCGGGATAAGCGCCGCGATCGCGATTCCCCCGGCCCGTGTGGCCGGAGGGCGACCCTCCGGCGGGCGCCCGCGCGGCCCGGACGGAAGGATCGTCCCCGGTCGGACCGAGCGGGTGGCCCCCGCGAGACCCACGTCGCCCCGGGGCGGTCGCAGCGAGACCCGGCGGAGACCGCGCGTCGCGTGCGGCCGGCCTGGGCCGACGCCGGAACGACGCCCTAGCGACCGTCCGGGGTCCGGACGCCGAACCACAGGTCCTTGACCTGATCGAAGTGCTCCTTGGGGCTGTAGGTCGCCACCGGCAGCGCGGTGAAGCGCACGGTGAGTCGGCCGACGGTCTGGACCATCGCATAGGAGAAGACGACGCGGTTGCGCTGGGCCACGATCAGGTTGACGCGCGCGGTCAGCAATTCCTGCTGTGCGTTCAGGACGTCGAGGGTCGTGCGCTGGCCGACGCGGGCTTCCTCGCGCACGCCGTTGAGGGCGACTTCGTTGGCCTGCACCTGCGCCTGCGAGGCGATGACCTGGGCCTTGGAGGCTTCGAGGTCGCCCCACGCCCGGACGATGCCGGCGCGGATCTGGTCGCGCACGTCCTCGACCTCGATCCGGCGCTGGCCCACGAGCTCCTTGGCCTGGCGGATCTGGGAGTAGGTCAGGCCGCCCTCGTAGAGCGGCACCGAGATGCGGCCGACGATCTGGGCGTTGAGGCTGCGGTCGCCGGGAAACTGCCCGTCGAAGCGTTGCTGGACCGTGCCGGAGAGGCCCGCCGTCGGGGCGAGCTGGCCCTCGAACACCTTCACGCTGGATTCGGCCACGTCCACGGCATGCATTGCGGCCAGGATCTGGGGGTGCTCCTTCAAGCCGATGTTCATCGCGCTTTCGAGATTGGCCGGCACGTAGCGGTCGAGGGGGCGGCCGGGGGCGAGCTGGCGCGGCTCGACGCCGATGAAGCGGCGATAGGTGCCGATGCTGGCCCGCAGGGACGCTTCGGCCTGGGCGACGTCGGAGCGGGCGCCGGCGAGGCGGGCCTCGGCCTGAGCGACATCGGTGCGCGTGACCTCGCCGACGTTGAAGCGGTCGCGGGTCTGGCGCAGCTGCTCTTCCAGCACCTCGACGTTGTTGCGACGCAATTCGAGGTTGGCCGTGTCGCTCAGCACGAACATGTAGGCCTGCGCCGCGCTGAACAGCGTGTTCATCTCGATGGAGCGCAGGGTCTCGCGCGTGCCGAGCACGTTCGATTCCGCCCGGCGGGTCTGGTTGTCCGTCTGAAAGCCGTTGAACAGGGTCTGGTTGACCGTGAGGGACGCCCCTCCCGGCCGGGTCACGTTGTCGATGTTGAAGCCCTGGACCCGTCCGTCGTTGCGGGCGAGGCCGATATCGGCCGATCCGCTCACCGTCGGCCGGTAGCCGGACTTGGCCTGGGCCACGTTCTCGTCGACGCCGCGCAGGGCGGCGCGGTTGGAATTCAGAGTCGGGTTCGCCGCATAGGCGCGCGACAGGGCGCTCTCCAGCGTCTCGGCCATGGCCGGATGCGCTGCCGCCAGCGCCAGGGCGACGATAGCAACGCACCGAAGTCCGTGGTGCGTCGCAGGTTTCCGTTCTCTCACGTTCATCAGCCCTTGCGGTTTCACGATGAACCGGTCAGCCGTCATCTTGCGGCTTCGCGCATTCGCGCCATCCGGGTTGCCCGCCCACTGGCAAGTCTATCCGAACTTGGCGGAGCGGGCACCGGGTTGGGGACTGGCCGGGTGTTGAATGGACGGCAGTGCCGCAAAAAAGCGACACCGGCCGGTCGGTCCTCGGCGGATCAGAAGGCGAAGGCGTTCGCCGTCGCGAAGGCGCCGAGGCCGGGAAGCGACGCATCGAAGAGCGGGCGTGCGCCGAACGCATCGCCGGTCCGGACGAACAGGGTCGCCTTGGCGGCGCGGGGCGGGCCGAAGACGCAGACGAGGCGGCCGCCCTCCTTGAGCTGCTCGAGGAGGGCCTGCGGCCGGACCTCGACGCGGCCGTTGACGAGGATCGCGTCGTAGGGGCCGGCCTCCGGGGCGCCGGCCTCCAGGGGGGCCTCGACCACCGCGATGCCGGTGCGGTCGCCCAGGCGTTCGCGGGCACCGGCCGCCAGGGTGGCGGAGGATTCGACGGCGACCACGTCGGCGCCGAGGTGGCGCAGGATGGCGGCGGCGTAGCCGTAGCCCGTGCCGACATCGAGGACCTTGGCGCCGGCTTCGAGGTCGAGGGCCTGGATCATCCGGGCGAGCATCATCGGGGCCGGCATGGGCCGAACGTCGCCGCCCCCGCCATCGAGGCTCAGGGTCTGGTCGATATAGGCGAAATCCTCACGGCCGGGCGGCACGAACCGCTCGCGGGGCACATCCTCGAACGCTTCGAGGACGGTGACGCTGTTCACGTCGAAGGTCCGCAACTGACAGTCGACCATGAGGCGTCGCGCCTGCGCGTAATCGAGCATGGATGCGGTCTCTTCCTTCGACGGCGGCCCGGCGCCCGGCGCCGCCCGTCCCGGGACGGTGCTTGCCCGGCGACAGTGCCTGCGGCGGCGCTTGATGCCCGCGGGTTGTCGGGGATGGGGGCCGAAAACGCAAGGTTTCCGGGGCCGCCCGACGCGCGCCGATCCTCATCGCGAGAATAGCGGGGACAGCGTCGCCAATGGACTGAAACGGGAAGGAATTTGGAGGCCTCGCCCGGAATCGAACCGGGGTGCAAGGATTTGCAGTCCTCTGCGTAACCACTCCGCCACGAGGCCTTCCCGCTCTGCCCCGATCGAGCGGGGCGGCGACCCCGGCCGGGCGGTCCGTCCGGGGTGAGGGGTCTCTAGCAGAGGGTTGGGCCGATCGGCAACGGTGTTTCGCCGGCCAACACGGGGTAAGTTGCGCGCGGGGCCCGGCGTGGTGAACGCGCCCCGTTCCGGCGCGGACCCGCCGCTGCAGGGGCCGTTCGGGGAAATGCGACGGATTTGTCAAACGCCGGTCCCTGGGTCTTGCGTCCGGCATCGGCCCTGTGTAGAGACCCGATCGCGGTCCCCGATAGCTCAGTTGGTAGAGCAAGCGACTGTTAATCGCTTTGTCGCAGGTTCGAGTCCTGCTCGGGGAGCCAATTTCTTCTTTCGATCCTGTCCGGTGCTTGCGGGCGCCAAGTGCAGGGTCACGGTCCTTGGGACCTTCGTTTCGACCCGGGTTCAGCGCAGGTCTCGCGCGGCCCGGGCGGTCATGCCGCTCCCTTGCACGCCCCGTCGGGCGTGTGTAGAGACCCGGCGGTGATCCCCGATAGCTCAGTTGGTAGAGCAAGCGACTGTTAATCGCTTTGTCGCAGGTTCGAGTCCTGCTCGGGGAGCCAATCCTTCGTCCGTGCCGGCGCCGAGTGCCATCGGGTGCCGCCCGAGCCGGATCTCCCGATCCCGTGCCCGGTTGTCCGCCCGCGACCCCGCGCGAGGCTTTCCCCGATCCCGATCCTCTCCACCGGCGCGCGTCGTGGTCGCGTCAGGATTTTCGCGCCAAGATTTTAGCGCCGTGACATCCGCACCATGAAAAACGCCGCGGACCCTGGGGTCCGCGGCGTCGCTGAGGGATTGACGGTGATCGTGGCAGGCCGGGCTTACCGGTCGCCGGCTCCGGAGAGCAGCTTCTCGATCTGCTCCATGCCGTTGCCGTAGGCCTTGGCCTCCGTGGGCAGGCTGCGGTCGGACCGCTGCACCAGCTTGCCGTTCTTGCGAATGGCCCACTGGTAGGGAGCCCCCTCGGCCTTCGGCGGCACGATCTCGAGGGTGTAGGGATGGGTGTTGATGGTTGTCTCGCTCATGGCACCACTATGCCACGGGCGGACGCCGCTCGCCAGACTCGGGAGCGCTCAAGAAATCGATAAACCGACATTCCGGGCATTTTCCCGGGGCGAAACGGCCGTTTCGGGACCCGGTGAGTGGGGGGATGGGCGTGCGGACGCCGCAATCCGGGCCACGCGGGGGCATGCCGGCGGTTGATTCCCTAGGGAAGGGCGCCGGTGGAGCCCCTCCCGGGTCGACCGTCGGCATCGGCGGAAGCGGTCGCCGAACGCCGCAGGGTGGCGAGATCGGCTTCCGCGGCGAGGGCCCGGGCCTGCCAGACATCCCGCTCGGCCCGGGCTTCGGTCAGGGCGGCCTCGATCTTGTCGGCGCGGACCGTCTGCAGCTTGGCGAGGGCCTGCGCCCGCTCGCGCGCCCGGGTCTCGGCCGCCATCTGGACCTTGAGGTCCCTCGGCGTTCCCATGTGCTCTCCTCGATGGCGGCGCCGGCCCGGAGGCCGGCGTCCGCGCGACCTTACTGCGCGACTTCGTTGCCGGCGTAGTTGATGGCGCCGTCGGCGCCCTTCTTCCAGACGTACATGACGTAGTCCGGCCGGGTGATGTCGCCCTTCTTGTCGTAGGCGATGTCGCCGATCACCGTGTCGAACGGCTTGCCCTGGTGCAGGACGGCGGCGACCTTCTGGCCGTCGGAGGACTTGGCGGTCTCCATGGCCTGCTTCAGGATCTGGACGGCGGCGTAGGAGTAGAGGGTGTAGCCCTCGGGGTCGAAGTTGATCGCCTTGAAGGCGTCCACAGTGGCCTTGGACTTCGGATTCTTGCGGGCGTCCGGCGAGAACGTCATCAGGGTGCCGTCGGAACCGGGGCCGGCCACCTGCGCGAATTCGCGGTCGGCGATGCCGTCGCCGCCCATGAGGGGGGCATTGAGCCCCTGGTCGCGCATCTGCCGGATCAGCAGGCCGGCCTCGGTGTAGAGGCCGCCGAAATAGATCACGTCGATTCCCGCCTGCTTGAGCTTCGACACGAGGGAGGAGAAGTCCTTCTCGCCGGGGTTGATGCCCTCGAAGATCACGTTGGTGCCGCCCTTGGCTTTGAGCGCCTTCAGGGTCTCGTCGGCGAGGCCGCGGCCGTAGGGCGTCTTGTCGTGGACGAAGGCGATCTTCTTGCCCTTGAACTTGTCGGCGAGGTAGGCGCCGGCCACCGCGCCCTGCTGGTCGTCGCGGCCGCAGGTGCGGAACGTGTTCCAGTTGCCGCGCTCGGTGTACTTGATCGCCGTGGAGGCGGGGCTGATCTCGATGACGCCGGATTCCGCGAGCACGTCGGAGACCGGGATCGAGACGCCGGAATTGAAGGCGCCGACCACGGCCTTGACGCCCTCGGAGGCGAACTTGTTGGCCACCGAGACGCCCTGCTTCGGGTCGGAGGCGTCGTCGCCCACCGTCATCACGAGCTTCTCGCCGTTGACGCCGCCGGCCTTGTTGATGTCGGCGATGGCCTGTTGCGCGCCGGTCTTGATCTGCGCGCCGAAGGCGGCGTTCGGCCCGGTGACGGGGACGACCACGCCGATCTTGATCTCCGCGTGCGCGGTGCTCGCCGCGACCATCAGGCCGAGGGCGACGCCGACTGACAACACTGACTTCATGCTGGTTTTCCCTCTCGAAGCGTCGTGCCGCCCGGAAATCCCGTGACGGCAGGATCGCAGGACACGTGAACTCAAGGTGCGGCCGGCCGGTCCCGCCAGCTCAAGGGACCGGTGCGCTCGTAGAGCCAGGCGTATTGCCGGGTCATCTGGCCGGCGCGGGTGAAGCGATAGGCGAAGGCCCCGACGGCGAGCACGAACACGACATCGACGGCGTAGGCCGCCGCCGACAGGAGCGTCCCCTCGAACAGGGCATAATGCAGGAAGCGCGTCACGGCCGCGATGAGCAGGAGGGCCAGCGCGCAGTGCCAGAACGGGCGCCAGCCCCGCGCCATGCCGCTGCCGGTCATCCAGGCGGCCGAGCCCCCCATCGCCACGGTGACGAGGAGGAAGATGCCGAGGGTGGCGCCGGTCGGCGCGAAGGTCTCCGGCATCAGTGCTGTCCTCCTTCGAGGTAGGCGGCCTTCACCTGCGGATCGTCGAGGAGCGCCTGGCCGGTGCCACTCATGGTGACGGCGCCCGTGACCATGACGTAGCCGCGATGCGCCAGCTTGAGGGCATGGTAGGCGTTCTGCTCGACGATGAATACGGTGAGCCCCTCGGTGCGGTTGAGTTCGCGCACGGTGGAGAAGATCTGCTTGACCACCAGGGGGGCGAGGCCCAGCGACGGCTCGTCGAGCATGAGCAGGCGCGGCCGGCTCATGAGGGCGCGGGCGATGGCGAGCATCTGCTGCTCGCCGCCCGACATGGTGCCGCCGCGCTGGTCGATGCGCTCCTTCAACCGCGGGAACAGGGTGCACATCCGCTCGAGATCCTCGGCGAAGTGTTTCCCCCCGTTGACGGCGGCCCCCATCTGCAGGTTTTCGCGGACCGTCATCCGCGAAAAGATGCGCCGGCCCTCCGGGGATTGGGCGAGGTTGAGGCGGGCGATCTCGTGGGTCGGCAGCTTCGTGATGTCCTGGCCCGCGAAGGTGATGGTGCCTTCGCGCGCCTGGGGCTGGCCGAAGATCGTCATCATCAGGGTCGACTTGCCGGCGCCGTTGGCGCCGATGAGGGCGACGATCTCGCCCTCGTTGACGTCGATGTCGACGCCCTTCAGGGCCCGGATGCTGCCGTAATAGGCCGAGACCCCGCGCACGCTCAGCAGCGGCCCCTTCGCCCCGGCGGAAGCACCTTGCGCCATCCGCTCGCGGGTCTCGTCCACGAGGACGTTGATGCCGGCGACGCTCATGCGTGGGTTCCTGCCAGGCCGACTTCGGCCTCGACGGCGGCGACCTCCTCGTCGTCGACGCCGAGATAGGCGGCGATGACGCGGGTGTCGTTGCGGATCTGGTCGGGCGTGCCGTCGGCGATCTTGATGCCGTAATCCAGCACCACGATCCGGTCGGAGATCTGCATCACCACGGACATGTCGTGCTCGATGAGGAGCACCGAGGTGCCGAACTCGTCGCGGATGAGGCGCAGCAACGTGTTGAGATCGGCCGATTCGCGCGGGTTGAGGCCGGCGGCCGGCTCGTCGAGGCAGAGCAGGACCGGGTCCGTGCACATGGCCCGGGCGATCTCCAGGCGGCGCTGGTCGCCGTAGGGCAGGTCGCCGGCCGGCTCGTCGGCCCGGTGGGTGAGGCCGATGCGTTCGATCCAGGCGGCGGCCTTGGCGATGGCCTCGTCCTGCGCGCGGCGGTAGCCCGGCAGGCCGAGGATGCCCGCGAGGCTGAAGCCCGAGGCCCGCATCAGGGGCTTGTGCATGGCGACCAGCAGGTTTTCCAGCACGGTCATCTGCGGGAACAGGCGGATGTTCTGGAAGGTGCGGGCGACCCGCGCCAACCGGTTGACGTCGTGGCCGGGCAGGCGCTCCAGCAGGTAGGTCTCGCCCTCCCGCTGACGCAGGCGAATCATCCCTTCGGTGGGTTTGTAGAAGCCCGTGATGCAGTTGAAGACCGTGGTCTTGCCGGCGCCGTTCGGGCCGATGAGGGCGGTGATGTCGCCGCGCCCGACCTTGAACGAGACGTCGCCGACGGCGGTGAGCCCGCCGAACCGCATGGTGAGGTGATCGACGACGAGGATCGGGTCGGCGGGACCGCCGGGCATTGCGGCCGGGGGCTCGTCCTTCAGGGTGGCGAGGCGGGTGAGACCGGTGGCGTCGCTCATCGGGCGCGCGCTCCCAGGCGCACGGACGGCGTGCGCTCGGAGATGAGCCCGCGCGGGCGCCAGACCATCATGGCCACCATGGCGAGGCCGAACAGGAGCAGGCGGTACTCGTTGGGATCGAACCCTTCGCCGAACACGGCCTTGAGGAAGCCGAGGTTGCGCAGCAATTCCGGCGCCCCGACCATGGCGATGGCGGCCACCGCGACGCCGAGCTGGCTGCCCATGCCGCCCAGCACGACGATGGCGAGGATGATGGCGCTCTCCAGGAAGTTGAAGCTTTCGGGCGAGACGAAGCCCTGGCGCACGGCGAAGAACGAGCCGGCGAACCCGGCGAACATGGCCCCCAGGGCGAAGGCTGAGAGCTTGGTGATGGTGGTGTCGATGCCGAGGGACCGGCAGGCGATCTCGTCCTCGCGGAGCGCCTCCCAGGCGCGGCCGAGGGGCAGGCGGCGCATGCGGAGCGTCACGAGGTTGGTGACGAGGGCGAGGACGAGGATGAGGTAGTAGAGGAAGACCACCCGGTGCATCGGGTTGAAGGCGAGGCCGAAGACGCTGGCGAAGCCGCCCTCCCCGGCCGTAAACGGAATTCCGAAGAAGCTCGCCCGCGGGATCGACGACAGGCCGGCGGACCCGCCGGAAAAGTCGACCCAGTTGATGAGGACGAGCCTGATGATCTCCCCGAAGGCGAGGGTCACGATGGCGAGGTAGTCGCCGCGCAGGCGCAGCACCGGAAACCCGAGCAGTACGCCGAAACCCGCCGCGAACAGGCCGGCGAGCGGCAGGCAGAGCCAGAACGACAGGCCGAACACCGTGGACAGCAGGGCGTAGGAATAGGCGCCCACGGCGTAGAAGGCGACGTAGCCGAGGTCGAGGAGGCCGGCGAGGCCGACCACGATGTTGAGGCCCCAGCCGAGCATCACGTAGGTGAGGATGAGGATGCCGAGATCGATCCAGTAGCGTCCCTCCGACAGGCCGCCCGACCCTAGGGCGGCGAGCAGCGGCAGGGTCAGGGCGACCACCAGGGTGAGCGGACCGATGATCCGGCCCGGGCGCGCGACGCGGGCGGGGGCCGTGGAGTCCGCCGCCGCCAGGGTGCGGGCGTCGCGGCGGCGCGAGACCTCGCCGAGCACGAGGCGCTGGGCGAGCCGCAGGACGAACACGGCGGCGCACAGGCCCGCCACCAGCCCCCAGCGGCCGGTGAGTCCGAGGCCGGTGCCCTGGCCGAGATCCGTGCGGTAGGCCACCACGGGGATGCTCAGGCCCAAGGTGACGAGCGCGAAGAGCGCCGCGTCCTTGAACATTTCGGGAAGGGGAGAGGCGGCGCGCGCGGACACCGTCGGGGTCACGGGGCCGATCGTCGTACCTTGAGCCACGCTAGACCTTCTCCACTTCGGGGCGCCCGAGGATGCCGGACGGCTTGAAGATGAGCACCACGATCAGGATCAGGAACGCGGCGACGTCCTTGTACTCGATGGAGAAGTAGGCCGACCAGAACGTCTCGATGAGGCCGATGATGAGGCCGCCCAGTACGGCGCCGGGCAGGGAGCCGATGCCGCCGAGCACGGCGGCCGTGAATGCCTTCACGCCGGGTACGAACCCGTCCGAGAACGAGACCACGCCGTAATACAGCAGGTAGAGGGTGCCGGCGACGGCGGCGAGGGCGGCGCCGAGCACGAAGGTCAGCGAGATGGTGCGGTCGACGTTGATGCCGAGCAGGGCCGCCATGCGCCGGTCCTGCTCGCACGCGCGCTGGGCCCGGCCGAAGGAGGTGCGCTGGACGAGGTACCAGAAGCCGGCGAGGAGCAGCGCCGTCGTCGTCATGATGATCGCCTGCTTGTAGGACAGGGTCACGGTGTACTGCCCGTTCTCGTAGAGGACGATCACGTCGCGCACGAGGGGCGGCACCGGCTTGTTGCGGGCGCCCTGCACCACCTGGACGAAGTTCGATAGGAAGATCGACACGCCGATGGCCGAGATCAGCGGCGCCAGGCGGAACGAGCCCCGCAGGGGCCGGTAGGCCACCCGCTCGATGGCCCAGCCCCACAGGGCGGTGAGCACCATGGCGACGATCAGCACGATGAGGAAGACGAGGGCGACGGAGGTCAGCCCGAGCCAGGTCGTGAGGATGAGGAAGAAGATCAGCGCGATGAAGGACGACAGCATGAACACGTCGCCATGGGCGAAGTTCACCATGCCGATGATGCCGAACACCATCGTGTAGCCGAGGGCGATCAGGCCGTAGATCGATCCAAGCGTCAGCCCGTTGATGAACTGCTGGGCGAAGAATTCCATGGGCGCCTTTTCCGGGACCGGGCGTCTTCGCGGGACCGATCGATGGGATCGGGCCGGTCTCGCGAATGGCGTGCCAGCTTGGCATGTTCCGAACCGGGGGCCACGGTCAATCCTCGCCGACCGGTTGCGATGGACGGTCGCCTGCCCCTGAAACACGAACGGCCCGGCACATGGAGTGCCGGGCCGTCGTCTGCGCGATGCGCGAACCCTTACTTGAGCAGGGACACCAGGGCCTTGCCGGCCGGGGTCTTCAGCTCCTTGGCGTCGAGGGTGCCGTCGTTGTCCGGATCGGCCGCCTTGAAGCGGGCTTCCACGAGGGCGAGGTACTCGGTCCTGTCGAGGGTGCCGTCGCTGTCCGGGTCGGCGGCCTTGAGGGCGGCCTTGCTGACCCGGCCCTTGAGCTCCTTGGCGTCGAGGGTGCCGTCCTTGTCCGATTCCAGCTTGTCGAAGCGGGCGGCGGCCACGGCCTGGGCTTCCTTGAGGTCGATGGTGCCGTCGTTGTCGGTGTCGACCATCGACAGGACCTTCTTCGCGCTCGGCTCCTTCGCCGAGGCCGGCATCGTCAGGGGAAGCGCGAGGGCCACGGCACCGAGGACGGCGGACAGGCGGGACAGTTTGGTCATGGGGAAACCTCTCTCAGGCAATCGCCATTGCCATTTCATCATCGGCGAACGGTCGAAATCGTATCTCATGCCGCAGTGCAATATTTCAACCCCCGCCATGGGGTGAACCGGTAGAATCCTGCCGGTCCGGCAACCCTCGGGACGGGTGGCACAACCCTGTACCGCCCGTCCCGCACCGGCCGATCAGTCGCGGGATTTCGGCGCCGCGGCGGGCGCCGGCAGGGCCGCGAGCTTATCGAGCAGCTGCAGGGCGATGTCGGCGCAGGCCTTCATCGGCTCGTCGGCGGCACATTTCACGTCGAGGGCGGTGTCGCCCCGCTCCAGGCGGAAATGGGCGGCCTTCGGTGGCGGCGGTGCGTCGGGGCCGCCCCGCGGGCCGCGCGGGCCGGCATGGGGACCACCCGGCGGCGGGGCGGACTGGGCCATGGCGGCGGAGGCGGACAGGAGCGCGGCCGCGCTCAGCAGGGCGATGGTCTTGGTCATGGAAAAACCTCTCGGTGAGGGTGCCCGCGGGCCCCGGCGGAAGACTGCGAATCGCCACGTCCGGTTTCTAGAACACGCGCTTCTCCCGCATGTGTCCGTCGAAGCCGACATGGAGCTGGCGCTCGCGGCCATCGGCGCCCCGCGCCGCGATGTCGAGATGGCGCGGCCCCCGGCCCGTGACGCGGATGTCGGAATAGCCGGCGGCCTCAACCTGGGCGGTCAGGGCGGGCACGTCGGGCTTGGCGCCGAGGCCGACCTTGTCCTTGGCCCAGTCGAGGGTGCCGGGGGGCGGGCCGCCGGCGGGACCGACCAGGACCCTGGTGCCGTCGGCCCGGGTGATGAGCGCGGCGTGGAGGAAGCCGTTCTCGAACCGGCCCTGGACGGTGACGGCCTCGCCGGTCTTCACCAGGGTGCCGCCCTCCCCCCGCTTGCCCGTCTCGACCAGGGCCTTGCCGGTGCCATCCTGCACCACGAACTTGTTGCCGTAGATCTCGGCGACCTCGCCCTTGGCGGCGATGGCGGCCGACGGCTTCAGGGCCGCGATGGCGATGGGCTCCACGAGGGTCGGCGTCGCGGTGCCGGTCTGGGCGAGCGACAGGCCGACGGCGCCGAAGGCGAGGGGGGCGGCGATGGCGCCGGCCACCAGGGCGCGCCGGCGGGAGCGCTTGGGGGCGGCCTTGGGC